>JAZRFI010000088.1:0-45900 GCA_045661285.1 Eubacteriales bacterium
ATCAAAAGAATGACAAAGTTTGATGTTTTTTTGAGCATTTGATCAAAACGGAGGAAACAAAATGGCCTTACAACAACGGGAAGAAGCCATCCTTGAATATCTTGGCCGAAACAAAGAAGCAACGGTTTCAGAGCTTTGCGCGGCTCTTTTTGTCAGCGAGCCGACGATGCGGCGCGACCTTGCGCGCCTCTATGCCTCGGGAAAGATCATTCGTACCTACGGGGGCGCCTCACTGCGGAACGAGCCCGGGAAAAATCTCCCGCTTGTTTTGCGTGAAAAAGAGAATTCGGACGCCAAGGCGGTGATCGGGCGTAAGTGCCTTTCCTTGATTTCAGATGGGGACGTTATTATGGTGGACGGCTCTTCCACCGCGCAAGCGCTTTTGCGGTTGATTGGGACGAAGAGATCCATCGTTGTGGTCACCAACAGCGCTAAAGCCCCCTTTTTGATCGAGGAAGGGCAGGTAAAGCTTTTTGTGACCGGGGGAGAGCCCGCACCGAATACCTATACCTTCGTCGGAAATTACGCCGAGGATTTTCTTCGAGGCTTTTCGGCCGATCTTTGCTTTTTTTCTGTGCGAACGCTTACAGAGTCGGGAGAGCTGACCGACAACGCGTTATCCGAAAACGCATTGCGCCGCGTGATGATGGAGCGCGCAAAGAAAAGCGTTCTTTTATTGGATTCGCAAAAGATCGGGGAACCCTGCCTTGGCACGCTTTGCACGCTTCGGGATATCGATTTTGTGGTAAGCGAAAGGGATATCGGGGATCGTTTTCCCGCATATCGGCATAAATTTATTTAAAAAAAGAAATAACGGCAAAAGGGCGCCCGCTTTCGTTAAATAAACTTTCTATTGACAGAATACCCATTCGGTGGTAAAATATCCTTGAAAATTCAGATTAGAAGGTGCGTAATGGAAGAGAAAATATTAAAGGTCGCCTTGTTTATTGACACCTATTTTCCAATGATCGACGGCGTTGTTATGGTCGTCGACAATTACGCCAAAAGACTTGCGGAGTTTGCGGACGTAACCGTATTTTGCCCCACGATCGATAAAAATTACAAAGACGAATTCAATTATAAGGTTGTTCGCTCGAAATCGCTTAAAATCCCCTTTTTCGATTATTCGCTTCCTTGCCCCCATTTTGATAAAGCTTTTTTGAAGCATCTTGAACAAGAGGATTTTGATATCGTACATATGCATTCCCCCTTTTCGATCGGGAAATTGGGCGTAAGATACGCGAAAAAGCATAACGTTCCCGTGGTGGCCACGGTTCATTCGCAGTTTAAGCCGGATATTCAAAGAATGTTTCGCTTAAAACCGCTCACCCCCGTATTATTGGGTCATTTGATGAAGATCTTTAACGCTTGCGACGAATGTTGGGCGGTCAACGAGGGGATGCGTAAGCTCTACCTTGAAGAATATGGCCTTACGGCGAAAAGTAAAGTACAAAGAAACGCTTCCGATTTCGTCCCCTTTGAGGATAAAGCCGCCGCGCGCAGCTTTTTGACGGAAAGCTATTCGATAAAGGACGATGAGAAGATCTTTTTGTTTGTCGGCCGCATCAATTTCCTTAAAAATCTTCCGTTTATTTTGGAAGCGCTTACCTATCTCAAAAAGCAAAGCTTTCCCTTTAAGATGCTTTTTGTCGGAAAAGGGCAGGATGAAGCGGCGCTTGCCAAGCTTGCCAAAGAGCTTGGGGTAGAGGAAAACATCGTCCTTTGCGGGCAGATCAAGGATCGGCTCACGCTGGAGAAGGTCTATCGCGGCAGTGATCTTTTCCTGTTCCCCTCGCTTTACGATGCCAACTCGCTCGTGCAGATCGAGGCGGCCAGCCAAGCGTTGCCTACGCTTTTTATTCGGGATTCCAAAACGGCAAGCTCTTGCCAAGAGGACGTAAACGCCTTTATGTGTGAAAATAACGCCGAGCGTTACGCCCAAAAGATCGTTGAGATCTTTGCGGATCCCGCGTATTACGAAGAGATCGCGCGCAACGCGCAGAAGCAGCTTTACGTAAAATGGGATGACTGTATTGAAGGATTGCTCGCCGATTACCGCCGCGTGATCGAAGAGAAAAGAAATAAAACCGTATAAAAGAAAAAGGAACATCGGCGATGTTCCTTTTTTCTTTTTATTTTACCGCGGCGCGCAGATACGCGATCTCCTCCTCGGTCAGATAGCGCCAACGCCCAACGGGAAGGCCGTTCAGCTTCAATTTGCCGATTGAAACGCGGTTTAAGCGTTTTACGGTCAGCTTCGCTTGCTCACACATCTTACGGATCTGGCGGTTTCGACCCTCGTAAAGCGTCATTTTAAGGACGGTGCCGGTCTCGTTCCGCTCGGCCATCGTGACCTCTACGGGAAGGATCTCGTATCCGTCGATCACAAGGGGGGAGCGCAGGATCGCAAGCTCCTCTTTTCCCACCTGCTCGCCGACCTTAACGCGGTAGACCTTCGGGATCTCGTGGCGGGGATGGGTAAGCTTGTTGGCAAGATCCCCGTCGTCTGTAAGAAGCAGAATTCCTTCCGATACCATATCAAGCCGCCCGACGGGGTAAACGCGGCCGCATTCGGGCGGAATGAGGTCAAGCACGCACTTGCGCCCCGCCTCGTCACGGGTGGTGGTGACGTAGCCGCGCGGCTTGTTGAGAAGGATATATGTATGCCCCCCCTCTTTTTTGGGGGAAATGCGCTTTCCGTTATAAAATACGACGTCCTTTTCGGGGTCGATCTTATCCCCGATAAAGGCCGTGGCGCCGTTTACCGTAACCGCGCCCTTTTCAATTTCAACCTCGGCTGCGCGGCGGGACATCACCCCACAGTCGGAAAAAAACTTTTGAAGTCGAACAAGATTGTCTTTTTTCATACCTATTTTCGAAAAATATCGAACCATCCTTTTTTGATTTTGGGTAAAGAAACGCTTTCGCGGAAGGTAAGGGGGAAAGAGAGAGTCTTCCCTTGATAGGAGTAAAGCACGTAGCCGGCCGTATTTTCAGCCGTTACGGGGGCTACGGGGCGCGGATAAAGCTGTAAACGCGGGGTAGGGGCAGGCTCCCCTTTGCGAAGGGTCACGCGGATCTCATCGGGATTGGATACCTCGACGGTTTTATCCATGTTAAAGAGCGGCAACGTATAAGAAAACTCGTTGGTGGCGGCAAGAAGCCTGCTTTCATAGTTCTCAAAGCCGTAATTGAACAAGAGGGTATGATCCGACCAGTCAGAGGGGGCATTCAGGGTGACCGCGACAAGCAAAAGACCGTCACGCCGCGCGGCGCTGACAAGACAACGCCCGCTTTTCTTGGTAAAACCCGTCTTGACCCCGACGGTTCCCTCGTAAAAAACGAGAAGCTTGTTATGATTTAAAAGCACGCGCGCCTTTTCGCCTTCTACCGTTTGAAAGGTGTGCCGACGCGTTGCCACGATCTTGGCAAAGGTGGGGTCGGAAAGCGCCTCGCACGCAACAAGTCCAAGATCCTCGGCGGTTGTATAATGCTGTGGATCGTCAAGGCCGTGAGGCGTGACGAAATGCGTATCGGTAAGCCCAAGCTCGTCTGCTTTTTCATTCATCAGCTCAGCAAAGCGGGGAAGCGATCCCCCAACCGCAAGAGCAATGGCGGCCGCCGCGTCATTCGCGCTTTGTAAAAGAAGGGCGTAGAGAAGCTCTTCAAGCGTATACCGATCCCCTTCGCATAAATAGACCGAAGAGCCTTCGATCCCAACCGCTTCCTTAGGGATCGAAACGACCGTATCCAGCGCAAGCTCTTGAAGCGCTACGAGCGCCGTCATGATCTTGGTGGTGCTGGCCATCGGTAAGCGCACGCGTTCCCCACGGGCGCAAAGCACGGTTCGGCTTTGCCCGTCAAGAAGCGCATAGGTCTGCGCCGAGAGCGAAAAAGGGGCCGATTCGGTTGCAAAAGTCGGTATAAAACCGGCAAAAATATTGAAAAATAGAGTGATAAATAAAGGCAGAAGCCGAATGCGCCTTTTCAAAGGGTTTCCTCCCGATTTGTATATTCCTTTTTAATATACAACGGTCGGGAGAAGATGATACAGAGAAAAATCAGGCATTTTCGGCATCGTTTTCCGATGCATCAACCGTAAGATTTTCATCCTTTTTCTTTTTTACGAAAACGTCCTTCAGCTTGGAAAGAATTTCGGGGGAGCGTTCAATAAGCCCCGTGATCTTTTCCACCGAGTCGTTTTCACTATAGCCGGTGATCGGCAGAATTTCGGTCGATCCGCTTGCGTGGATGACGAGGAAGGCAATGGGGGTGATGTTCACACCCGTGCCGCCGCCACCGCCGAAGTTGTTCGGTTTTGTAGGGGCGCCCTCTCTTTGCTTTTTCCCCGCGTAATCGATCCCGCCCGAGGCAAAGCCCATCGTGATCCGGGAAACCGGAATGATCGTCGTTTCCCCGACCTTGATCGGCTCTCCGACAACGGTTTCGGAGTTGGAAAACTCCTTTACCTTTTGCAAAGAAGCGTTGATAATATCACTGAATTTGCTGTCAGCCATGGAAAGACTCCTTTTCTTGTGCTGAATTTTGTTTTTTCGCCGCGTTGCGTTGGCGGTGGCGATTGAAGGTATTATAGGTTCTTGTGCCGCGTAATAACGCAAAGACCGCCAAGGATAGGGTGTGGATAAGCGGGCAGGCGGCGCTGCACTGCAAGCGGAAAATATGCGTATCCGAAAGGAAATCAACCGATATATTGCGTACGTCGCGGCGGCTTGCCTTGAAATAGCGCGTTTCGGTAGCGGCCTCCAAAAGATAGGCCGCCGTTTGCGCGATAAGGCCGTACTGAATGGCGGCGGCCGCGGCATCCTTGGCGCCACCCAAAACGATATCCAGCCGCTTGATACGGAATTTTAAGCGGCCGTTGGCCTTCTTTTCCACTTCTTTAAAAAAGCGAAGCGCCAGGCGAAGCAGCATCCGTATGTCCGAAACGCGAAGACGTGGCATGGCTTTTTTGGCTTTTTTCTTTCGCTTTTTCGGCTTATTTTCGGATACGGCGTGCCCTTTACCCTTCGGGCGCTTTTCTTTCTTCTTCCTTTTCTTTCGGGGGTACAGGGGGATCTTGATAAACAAATACCGCACAGAAGCCCGAATCCCGCCGTCATACGAAAAAGAAACGTGCAACGGCATAAAGAGAAGTAAGAGTATAAAAGCGAGGACGGAAAGAATGATCAGCCAGGGCATGGCTTATCCTTCAACGGGGGCGGGGATCGCTTCGATGACCTCCTGCTCGCCTTCGCTTGCGACGAAAGGCTCGTCCTCGGCTTTCGGCGTAGCCTCTGCCAATTCCTCGTCCAGCGTCAGCTGATCCTCGTCAATGGTATAGGGTTGCCCGATCTTTTGTAAGAGAGCCGCGGCATCCTCGGCGTGGATATCGGGCAGGTCGGTCAACGAATTAAGCCCGAAGCAACGAAGAAAATCGGGGGTCGTTCCGAAAAGCATCGGGCGCCCGGGCGCATCCAAACGGCCGCGACATTCGATCAGCCCGCGATCAAGCAGATTGCCGACGGCGTAGGAGCTGTCGATCTTACGGACCTGGTCGATATACGAGCGGGTAACCGGCTGATTATAGGCGATGATCGCCAGCGTTTCGATCGAAGAGGCCGAAAGGCTTCCGTTTTTGCGGATGCCGAGGGCGGCGCGGATATAAGGCAGATACCCCGATTTTGTGCAAAGCTGGCAGGTTTCGTCAAGCGCCAAGAGCATAACGCCGCGCGAAAGAGAGCTACTGTTGTATTTTTGGGCGTAATCCAAGACTCTTGCCTTCATTTCCAGCGGCGAAAGCTCGAAAAGCGAGGCAAGATCGGTGTATTTCATCGCGTGTCCCGCGGCAAAGAGGATAGCCTCTAACGCTTCGTCGATATCAAGATCCTCGATCGGCTCGGTGACCTCGGGGCGCTCTTCGGCCTCGGGCAGGGACAGTTCAAGGTTATCAAGATTCTTCATGGTCAAACTCGCTTTCTTCGTTGGCGTTGGGAACGTAGCTTTCGTTATATTCAAATTCAAGGGTAAGGCAATCCTCTTGCCCGTTCGGCTCGTACGCTTCGGTATCCTCTATGGGGGCGGGATCCTTAATAAAAATGCGGTGAAGCTTTACAAGCTCTAAGATCCCGAGGAAGGAGGCAATCAGCTCGGTCTTGTCCTCGGCATCGGAAAGAAGATAGAAAAGAGAAGCGGTCTTCTTTTTCTGAAGGATTTCAAGGATATGATCGATCCGCTTTTCGACCGACACCGTCTTTCGGTTTACAAGAGGGGTGATAAGGTCGCGCTTTTCCCGCTCCGTATGCTCACGCATGCGTTCAAGAAGCATTTGCATGGCCTTGGAGAGCAGGGCGGGATCAAGCCCAAGCGGAAAGCCCTTTTCGGGCGGGATCTCGTCTGTCTCTTTTACGAAGCGATCGGAATAATCCTCGTACATTTTTTGCATATCGAGGGCCGCGGCCTTGGCTTGCTGATAGATCTGAAGGGCGTTTTCAAGCTCTGCCTTCTTGATCTGAACCTCCTCGGATGACCGAGGCAAAAGAATGATGCTTTTGATCAGCAAAAGCTCACTGGCCATCAAAACGAATTCGCTCGTTAGGTTAAGGTCGAGCGCTTCGGCCACCTCCATATAGGTAAGGTACTGATCACAGATCTCGGCAATCGGGATATCGGTGATCTTGTAGCGATTTTTGCGCACGATCTCAAGCAAAAGGTCCATCGGGCCTTCGAATTGATCGAGTCTGAAGATGATTTCGTCCATAGTGTTCCTCATAAAAAGCCGGGGATCGAGTAAAAGATTGAGAAAAAGGCGTACGAGATCCGACTGGCGGCTTCGGTCAGAATATTATTGAAAAAACCGAAATAAAGAAGCAGCATTAAGGCTATCGCCATATATTTTTCGTATTTCATAATGGCGTAGTAGGTGCGCGCGGGGAGAAATACGCAAAAGATGCGAGAGCCGTCAAGCGGCGGTAGCGGGATCAGATTAAAAAGCCCCAGCGTTAGGTTTAAAAAATGAAAGAGATAAAGGAATTGCAGGGTGTATTGCATGCAAAGGCTTGCAAAGACAGAGGGGGTTCCCCCGGCCATGGCGGCCTTGAAGATCGCCGAAACGGCAAAGTATAAGAAGACGCCGAAAAAGGCAAGGAGAAAGTTGGAAAGCGGGCCGCAAAGCGCGGTAATTGCCATATCTCTCCTCGGCTTTTTGAAATAGCGGGTGTTGATCGGTACCGGTTTTGCCCATCCGAAACGGAAAAAGACCATACAAATGACTCCCAAAACGTCTAAATGACGTAAGGGATTGAGGGATAGGCGCCCCAAAGACCGAGCTGTGGGATCCCCCAGCTTGTAGGCGGCGTACCCGTGGGCGTATTCGTGCACCGTCAGGGCGATCAGCACGGCGGGGATCGATAAAAGGAACGTGATAAGCGAAGACATATAAACCTCGTTCAAAGAGAAGCCGCGTCAAGGATATACCGACGAAGCTCTTCCTTTCCTTCCTTGTTGAGAGAAGAGAAGAATAGGATCGAAACGTCGGGAAAGCTTTGACGAAGCTCTTCCTCTTGACGCTTTCTTTCGGTGGCGTTAAGCTTATCGCTCTTGGTAGCGACAAGCAAAAAGGGTAACCCGGACTGACGAAGAAAGTCGATCATCATAAGGTCATCGTTTGTAGGGCCGATGCGCGAATCGATCAGCTGTACCACAAGTGAAAGGCGGTCAATATTGGGATTCTTTACAAAATAGCCGTCGGTAAGGGCAGACCATTTCGCCTTCTCGGCTGCGGGGCGCTTAGCAAAGCCGTAGCCGGGAAGATCGACGAAATAAAGCTTTCCGTCAACGTTATAAAAATTAACCGTAATGGTTTTTCCGGGGGTCGCGCTGACACGCGCCAACGCCTTTCGCCCGAGAATCGTATTGATAAGAGAGCTTTTTCCCACGTTCGAGCGCCCCGAAAAGGCAATTTGCGGTCGCGCATCTATAGGGAATTGCTTCGGAAAGCCGGCCGAGATCGTAAGGGTTGCCTCGGAAAAGGTAAGGTTACTCATATCAGTTTATCCTTCCGGTTACCGAAATGCCGACGTTTCCCGAAAAGGGAAGCGATAGATCGGAAAGCTTTTCCGGGGCTTTATCGCATCGCTCGGTCATATCGTTGCATTTTTTGGCGAGGGCGTTTTGCAGAACGTCGTCGACCGTATCGCAAAGAATGAAATGCAGATGGGCGGCGGCTTCCTTGTCGATCTCATCAAGATCCCGCTCGTTTTCACGGGGGATCAGAACGGTTTTGACACCCGCGCGGTATGCCGCCATGGTTTTTTCGGTAAGCCCCCCGATGGGAAGGACCTTTCCGTGCAGGGTGATCTCACCGGTCATGGCAACGTCGTGCCGTACGGGGGTGCCCGTAAGGGCGCTTACCAGCGCCGTGACCATCGTCACACCGGCCGAAGGACCGTCCTTCGGTACGGCGCCCTCGGGGAAGTGGATATGAAGGTCGTTCTTTTTGAAGAATTCGGGCTCGATCCCCAAGGCGTTGGCACGGGCGCGTACGCAACTGACGGCAATCCCCGCGGATTCCTTCATTACGTCACCCAAAGAGCCGGTCAGCTCGATCTTTCCCGTTCCGGGGATGGGAAGTGCTTCTACCTTTAATAGGTCGCCCCCCGTTTTGGTATAAGCCAGCCCGTTTACGACGCCGATCTCGTCGGCGCGGCACTCGGGCTCGGGCAGGTATTTCCGCTTGCCGAGCAGCTGATTGACGACGGCGGGGGTAACGCTTATCCTCGTGATCTCGCCCCCTGCGATCTTGGCCGCCACCTTACGAAAAAGAGCGGCAAGCTCACGCTCTAAATTTCTGACCCCGGCTTCGCGGGTATAAAAATCGATCAGCTCAAGAAGCGCGGCATCGGAAAGAGAGAGCATTTTGCGATCCAAGCCGTGGCGCTTCATCTGTTTTTTGATGAGGTGATGCTTGGCGATATTGAATTTTTCGCTTCTCGAATAGGGCTTCACCTCGATGATCTCCATGCGGTCAAGCAGGGCGTCGGGAATCCCTTCGTAGTAGTTGGCGGTGGCAATGAACAGGCAATCCGAAAGATCAAGCGGTAATTCAAGAAAATGATCGCGGAAATACTTGTTCTGCTCGGGGTCAAGTACCTCTAAAAGCGCCGATGCGGGGTCTCCGTGCAGGTCGTGGGAAAGCTTGTCGATCTCGTCCAAAACGATAACGGGATTTTGCGTGCCCGCCTGAGAAATAGCGGATACGATGCGCCCGGGCATCGCCCCGACGTAGGTCTTTCTGTGGCCGCGCACGTCGGCCTCGTCACGGATACCGCCGAGCGAAATACGGGCGTATTTACGCCCCAAGGCCTTGGCGACCGAGGCGGCGATCGAGGTCTTACCGACTCCGGGAGGGCCGACCAAACAAAGAATTTGGTTCTTGATATCGGGCGCCAGCTTCCGTACGGCGATAAACTCTAAAATGCGGGTCTTGATCTTATCCAGCCCGTCGTGATCGGCATCAAGGATGCGCTTGGCGGCTTTAAGATCTAACTTATCCTTGGTTCTTTGCTCCCAAGGCAGCTCAAGACATACGTCTAAATAATTGCGAAGCACAACGCTTTCTGCCGCGCCGTAGGGGGTCTTGGCCAGCTTGCCAAGCTCCTTTTTCAGCTTATCCTTTACCTCTTGGGGAAGGGCTGCCTTTTCGATCTTGGTGCTATACTCCTCGATCTCGTCGTTATCCTCGCCAAGCTCTTGCTGAATGGCGCGCATCTGCTCACGCAAGAAGAATTCCTTCTGATGCCCGTCAACCTTTTCGCGCACGGCGGAATGGATCTCTGCCTCGCAGACGAGAATTTCCTTCTCTTCCTCTAAGAGGACCAAGAGCCGCTCTAACCGAACGTGAGGATTAAAGCATTCAAGCACCGATTGCTTGCTTTTGAAATTAAGAAGGGCAGAGGAAGCCACGAAATCCGAAAGAAGCCCCGGATTTTTGATCGCAGTGGCGGCGGTTCTTATCTCTTGGTTTAAGGTGGGGTGGATCGGCTCGATCTCCTCAAGACGGTTGGCAAGCTCACCCATCAAGGCCTCGGCGCGAAGCGTGGTGACAGCCCCAAGGGTAACCTTTTTGCAAATAACGTCCGCGCGGAAAAAGCCGTCGTCCTCGATCACGTTGGTGATCTTGGCGCGGCACATTCCCTCAAAAACGGCGGAAAGACTGCCATCGGGCGAGCGGGAAACGTGCTTGATAAGGCAAACCGTACCCACGCGGTAAAAATCCTTTTGCTTCGGATCTTCAACAGAGGGATCCTTTTGCGCCGTCAAGATGACGTAGGAATCCCCGGCGGCAGCCTCGCTGAAGGCTTTAAGCGATATGCTGCGGGTTATGGATAAATTCATTTGTACCGAAGGGAAGGCGACGGTACCCCGTAACGGGATCAGCGGCAGGGTCGCCACCTCGGCTTTTTCAATAAAATTGGACATAGTGTTTTCCTTACGTTGTTCTCGTGCATATAGCAGCGCCGATGGCGCATAATTTACGCATTATACACCATTATAGCATATCGCGTATTCGTTTTCTACCCATTTTTAAAAAAAGATTTTAATCTTTTGTAAATAACTACTTTATAAAATTAAAAAACCAAGCGAAGCGCTCAGCCGCGGAAAGATTTCATAAGATTGAAATTTCGGCTTGCGCGTATGCTTGGTTGCCCGTATATTGTAGCCGAAAACCGCGCCATTGTAAATAGGCAAAATCACCAAAAATGATCAAAAAAATCTTAAAAAAATAATTTTGAAAAAGCACTTGACAACCACGAAAAGGCGTGCTATAATTGTTGACGTATGAGGAAACTCATCCTAAAATGAAGCAGAATTTCCGTTCTCACCTTGCCACCGTGTGCGCCAAGGTCAATAAATGCGTGAGGGATACTCGCGCTTTTGTGCATACGGAGATTCGTATGCCTTTTTATTTTATTTGGAGGTAAACCGCTATTAGTACCAAGGATTTACAGATCAACGAAAGCATTTCCTGCAAAGAAGTTCGGCTTGTCGGCCCCGGGGGAGAGCAGCTGGGGATCATGTCCTCTCACGCCGCCCTCGAATACGCTTATGGACAAGGGCTTGACCTTGTTTTGATGGCACCCGACGCCCAACCTCCCGTATGCCGCGTGATGGATTACGGCAAGTTCCGTTTTGAACGGGACAAAAAGGAACGTGAGGTCCGCCGCAATCAGCAGATCGTAAAGATCAAAGAGGTACAGCTCTCCTGCCGTATCGATACGCACGATTTCGAAACGCGTGCCAATCAGGCGCGTAAGTTCCTTCAGGGCGGCGACAAGGTAAAGGTCGTTATCCGCTTTAAGGGGCGCGAAATGGCGCACCAGGAGATGGGTAGAGAAGTGGTGCAGCGCTTTATGGACGCTTGCGCCGAATTCGGTTCCTCCGATAAGATCCCCACGATCGACGGGCGTATTTTATCGGTCGTGCTTTCCCCGCTGAAAAACGGGAAATAACCTAGTTGAAAATTCAGTTTGAATTTCTATTTTTCGAGTAAAGAATAAGGAGAAAAAACATGGCAAAGATGAAAACTCACAAAGCCTCTGCGAAAAGATTTTCGCTGACGGCAAGCGGAAAGATCAAAGTCAACCATTCCCAGCACCGCCACAATCTCGGCATCAAGACCGCAAAGCGTAAAAGAACGCTTCGCAAGGGATTCATACTCAGCAAGTCTATGACTCCTACGATCACTTCCATGATCCAGCACTAAGACGAACGAAAGAACAGGAGGATACGTGAAATGGCAAGAGTAAAAGGCGCAATGATGACGCGCAAAAGAAGAAAGAGCGTTCTCAAAGCGGCAAAAGGATATTGGGGCGCAAAGAGCAAGCATTTTAAGATGGCGAAGCAGGCCGTTCTCAAGAGCGGTAACTATGCTTATATCGGCCGTAAGCTGAAGAAGAGAGACTTCCGTAAGCTTTGGATCGCCCGTATCTCGGCGCAGGCCAGAGTTTGCGGCATCAGCTATTCGAAGCTGAAGAACGGTCTGAAGAAGGCTTCGATCGATCTGAACCGTAAGATGCTTTCCGAGATCGCCGTTTCCGACAAAGAGGCTTTTGCAGCCCTTGTCGAAAAAGCCAAAGCGGCTCTTTGACCGCACTATACCCCGACTCGCACGAGTCGGGGATTTTGTTTTGAGGGGGACCCTATGAACGATCGAATTTTGAAGATCAGCAGCCGCACGAATCCGCTCGTCGTGCTGATCAGTTCGTTATCCGAAAAGAAATATCGTGACAAAAATCGCCTTTTTCTGGCGGAAGGCAAGAAGCTTTTTCTTGAAGCGGTTGATAAAAAAGCCCCTATTCGCTATATTTTGATAAACGAAAGCAAAGCGGAAACGTATCTCGAAAAGGCAAAAGAAGCGATTTCCGGATTCCCGGAAGCCGAGATTCTTTTGCTTTCCGAGAGCTGCTTTGAAAAAATATCAACCGAAAAGTCCCCCGAAGGCATTTCTGTTGTTATAAAACATCTTGACTTTTCAAAAAAATATATTAAAATATTAAATGTAGACTTTTTACGAAAAAAAGAAGAGCGGTATTTGCTTTTATCCTCGATTCGTGACCCGGGAAACCTTGGAACGATCTTGCGAAGCGCGGGCGCCTTCGGCATCGACGCGGTGTTGCTCTCGCCCGATTGTACCGACCCCTATCATCCGCGCGCCGTACGCGCCGCGATGGGGGCTGTCTTTCAGGTTCCCACGGTTCGCTTAGAGGATGCTTCTTCGTTCGTTTCTCTTTTTCGTAGCGCCGATCGGCGTGTGTTGGCGGCTGAGCTTCGGCCGGGCGCCCTTTCGCTTGCCGAGCATCCGCTTCGCGCTTCCGATCTTTTGATCATTGGAAACGAGGGGCACGGAATACCCGAAGCGCTCTCTGCCGCATGCGACGCAAGCATTTATATCCCTATCACCCAAGAGGCGGAATCCTTGAATGCGGCCGCCGCCGCTACGGTACTTCTTTGGGAACAGGGAAAATGTAAGGATTGACGATGAAAGATATTTTGTTTTGGATCTGGCTTTGCCGCCGTGTGACCCCCGGCTCTTCCACCTTTGCAAAGCTTTTGGCGGCTTTTTCCGATCCTTACGAGATCTACGAGGCCGATGAAGAGACGCTTCGCCGCGCGCTTGCGGGGGATGACGGTGATCTTCGCTCCTTGTTGGATAAAGGGAAGGATGACGAATTGCGCATCCTAAACTTCTGCAATCGAAAAAGAGTTATTCCCTTGGCGTATGACGATCCGCGTTTTCCCGACGCCCTTCGTAAGATCCCCAATCCGCCTGTTATGCTGTTTTGCTACGGCGTGATCCCCGCTTGGAACGAAAAGCTTTGCGTTTCGGTCGTCGGAACGCGGAAGATGAGCCGTTACGGGATGAAGATGGCCTTTGAGATCGCGCGCGATCTTTCGGTTGGCGGCGCTATTGTCGTCAGCGGTATGGCCCTCGGGATCGACGGCGTTGCAAACGCCGCGGCTGTAAACGGTGGTGGGCAAACGGTTGCGGTATTGGGAAGCGGGATCGATATCCTGTATCCCGAAAAGCATCGGCATTTGGCTACCTTTATCGCCAAGCGTGGGGTGATCGTGACCGAATTCCCACCCGGAACGAGACCGCATGGGAAAAACTTTCCTATTCGTAACCGCCTTATCAGCGGCCTTAGCGCGGCTTGTGCCGTTATTGAAGGGGATCTGAAAAGCGGCGCCCTTATTACGGCGCGCCTTGCAAAGAAGCAAGGCAAAACGGTTTACGCGCTTCCCGGTCGCGTAGACGAAGAGGTGGCTATGGGGCCATGCCTTCTTTTGCGTGATGGGGCGAAGGCTCTTTCCTGTGCTGACGATATTCTTTCGGATTTTGAAAAGGATTACTACGGGAAGATCTCCTTGCAACGTCTTTTGCAGGTCTTTCCCGCCGTGATTGAAAAGGTTCTTACGGCTATGCGCGTTCCCTTTCCGCCGGATGAAGAGAAGGAGCGGGAAAAGCAAGTGAAAGAGCAAAAACCGAAAAAGAAAGATAAGAAGAAAAAAGAAGAGGTCGCAAGAAACAGTCTTGAGAAGGCGCCGCTATCCGAAGAGGATAAGCAAAAGGCGTACGCCCTTCTTTCCGATCTTCCGCCCGAGGCGCGTATTATTTACGATATGGTTCTCGAAAACGGGCTCGTACAGTACGACGATCTGGATTTTGACGGTCTTTCGTCTACCGACTGTATGGCCGTTGCAACACAAATGGAATTTCTCGGTCTTATCGAGCTTACGCAAAGCGGTCTGCTTTTGCCGAGCCGTACGGCCGATGATATACAAGAATAAAGAAAGGTTAATTTTATGGCAAATTTAGTAATCGTTGAGTCGCCTGCCAAGGCAAGCACCATTAAAGGATACCTTGGCTCGAATTATAAGGTTATTGCTTCCAAGGGGCATATTCGCGACCTCCCGAAAAGCGGGCTCGGCGTGGATATTGAAAACAATTTTACCCCTCACTATATCAACATCCGCGGGAAGGGGGACGTTATCTCCCAGCTGAAGCAAGAGGCAAAGAGCGCCAATAAGATCTTTTTGGCAACAGACCCTGACCGTGAAGGTGAGGCGATCTCTTGGCATCTGGCGGCAGCCCTTGGTATTCCGCTTGATAAAGCCTGCCGTGTAACCTTTAACGAAATCACCAAAGGCGCTGTCAAGGATGCGATCAAGCATCCCGAAACCATCAATCAGGACCTCGTTAATTCGCAACAGACCAGAAGAATTCTTGACCGAATCGTAGGATATAAGCTCAGCCCCTTCCTTTGGAAGTCGATCCACAGCGGTCTTTCCGCCGGGCGCGTACAAAGCGTTGCCGCCCGTATCATCTCCGAAAGAGAAGAGGAAATCCGCTCTTTCGTTCCCCGTGAATATTGGACGGTCGAGGCTGACGTTCTGACGGCGGACGGGGAAGTGATCCATACCCGTTACTTCGGTAAGGGCGGAAACGAGGATAGACTTTCTACCGCCGAGGAGGCTAAGAAGGTCACCGACGCGCTTTCTAAGTATCCGTTCATTCTGAACGCCGTCAAGAAATCGCAGAAGAGCCGTATGCCCGCGCCCCCCTTTACCACCTCTACTTTGCAGCAAGAGGCCTCTAAGAAGCTTGGCTTCCAATCTCAGCGCATTATGAAAACGGCGCAAGAGCTTTACGAAGGTATCAACCTCGGCAGTGAGCTGGGCGGCTTTTCGGGTCTTATCACCTATATGCGTACCGACTCGCTTCGCGTTTCGTCTACCGCGCAAGAGGCGGCCGCTTCTTTGATCGATGAAAAGTTCGGCAAAGAATACCGCCCCGCAAAGCCCCGCCAATTCAAGATGAAGCCCGGCGCGCAGGATGCGCACGAGGCCATTCGCCCCTCGGATATCTCGTTAACGCCCGAAAAGATCCGTCGCGCGCTGACGGTCGATCAATATCGCCTTTATAAGCTGATCTGGGAAAGATTCGTTGCAAGCCAGATGAGCTCGGCCGTCTTTACCCAGGTAACGCTTGAGTTCTCTTCGGGTGAATACCAGTTCCGCGCAACCGGAAGTACCCCGAAATTCAAGGGTTATCTTGCGGTTTACGACAACACCGCCGACGTTGAAGACGGTGAACTGGCCGACGGTTCCTCCCTGCCGCTCGGAAAGCTTTCCGAGGGGGAAACCATGCCTCTTTCCAACTCGGGCGCCACGCAGCATTTTACCGAGCCGCCCCAGCGTTATACCGAAGCTTCTCTGATCAAATTCTTGGAGGAGAACGGCATTGGCCGCCCCAGCACCTATACCGCCATCATCACCACGATCATCGAGCGAAACTACGTTCGCCGTGAGGGAAAATCTCTGATCCCCACCCCGCTTGGCGAGGTAACCACCAAGCTGATGAAGGAGAATTTCCCCGATATCGTTGACTATCAGTTTACCGCCGATATGGAGGATAAATTCGATAGCATTGCCAGAGGGGAAAGCACCCTTATTTCGGTTCTTTCCGATTTCTATAACGGATTTTCCGAGGCGCTTGAGAGTGCCACCGACAGCATTACCGAAAAAACCGTTGAGGTTCCGCTTGAAGAATCGAATATCCCCTGCGAAAAATGCGGAAGCCTGATGGTATACAAATCGGGTCGCTTCGGGCGCTTCCTGGCTTGCCCGAATTATCCTACCTGCCGCAACACCAAGGCTATCGGGAAAGACGGCTTGCCGATCGAAAAGAAGCAGGAGACCGAAGAGGTAGCCGATTTCAAATGCGAGCTTTGCGGGGGCGATATGGTTCTTCGCAGCGGCCGCTTCGGTAGCTTCTACGCTTGCCGCAATTACCCGAAATGCCGCTTTACCAAGCCCCGCGATATTGGGGTGGATTGCCCGAAATGCGGCGCTAAGATCATTACGAAAAACGGGAAAGGGAAGGTCTTTTACAGCTGTGAAAAGTATCCCGAGTGCGATTTCTCCACCTGGGATCTTCCGCTTCCCGAAAAATGCCCCGATTGCGGCGACCTCTTGCTTTACCGTAAGAGCAAGAAAACCGTGTTTTGCCGTAACCGTAAATGCACCTATAAGAAAGAAGACGTAGAAAAATGAATGAAAATCTGCCTTTGGTAACCGTTATCGGAGGCGGTCTTGCCGGCTCCGAAGCGGCTTGGCAGATCGCAAAGCGCGGGGTTAGGGTTCGCCTCTTTGAAATGCGTCCCCAAAAATATACGCCCGCGCACCGTACCGATGGGATGGCAGAGCTGGTTTGCTCGAACTCTCTCCGCTCAAATGCCACCTCAAACGCCGTCGGGCTCTTAAAGGAAGAGCTCAGGCGTCTTGGCTCGCTGATCATGGAGGCGGCCGATGCAACCGCGGTTCCCGCGGGGAGTGCCTTGGCGGTCGACCGCACGCTTTTTTCGGAATATATCACGAAAAAGCTCTATGAAAACCCCTTGATCGAGATCGTAAACCAAGAGATCACCGAAATTCCCGAAAAGGGAATCACCGTGATCGCCACCGGCCCTCTTACCTCGGATTCTCTTGCCGAGGCCATCGGAAGGCTGACAGGGGAGGGGGCGCTTCACTTTTTTGACGCGGCCGCCCCTATCGTTTCAAAGGAAAGTATAAACTTTGAAAAAGCGTTTTTTGCTTCCCGCTACGGGAAGGGGGATCCGGATGACTATCTCAACTGCCCCTTGACCGAAGAGGAATACAAGCGCTTTTACGAGGCTCTTATCGGGGCCGAGGTAGCCAAGCTTCACGATTTTGATACCAACGAAGAGCTTACGGTCTTTGAGGGCTGTATGCCGGTGGAGGTTATGGCAGCACGCGGGGTGGATACCCTTCGTTTCGGGCCTATGAAGCCCGTAGGGCTTCCGGTTCCCGCAACCGGGCGTGATGCGTACGCCACGGTTCAGCTTCGCCGTGAAAACAAGAGCGGGGATATGTATAACCTCGTTGGCTTTCAGACCCATCTCACCTTTCCCGAGCAAAAGCGTGTTTTCGGTCTGATTCCCGGGCTTGAAAACGCTGAATTTTACCGTTACGGTGTTATGCACCGTAATACTTACCTCAATTCTCCTAAGCTTTTAAGGGCAGATTATTCGCTCCGCTCGGCCAAAAATCTGTTTTTTGCCGGGCAAATGACCGGGGTTGAGGGTTACATTGAATCGACGGGCTCTGGGTTCGTAGCCGGCCTTTCGGCCGCCGCCTTGGCCCTTGGGGAAGAGACCCCCTCTTTCCCGCCTATTACGATGCTGGGCGCTATGGCAGCGTATATTTGCGACGAAGGGGTCGTTGATTTTCAGCCGATGAACGCCAATTTCGGCATTATCGCGCCGCTTACCGAAAGGGTAAAGGGCGGTAAAAAAGCAAGAGGTGAGGCCTATGCCGCCCGCTCGCTTGCCTTTATCGACGCTTACGTTGCCGAAGGAAAATAAAAAGGAGACTTTCCGTGCGTATTTTAATTGATGTTATGAGCGGTGACAACGCCCCCGGCGAGCTGATTCGCGGGGCCGTGCTTGCATCCCTTGAGTATCCCTCGTTGGATATAGCCGTCGTTGGAAACGAGGATATTATCCGTGAGACCGCCGAGGATATCGGGCTTTCGCTTGATCGTATAACCATTATTCCGTCCGTAAGCGTGATCGAAATGGAGGATAAAGCCCTTTCGGTCGTGCGTGACAAGAAGGATTCTTCGATGAGCGTGGGGCTTCGCGCGTTGGCAGAAGGGCAAGCGGACGCCTTTGTCAGCGCGGGGAATACGGGTGCCCTTTTGGCGGGTGCCACCCTGCTTGTGCGCCGTATTCGCGGTATTGCGCGCGCGGCGATCGCCACGATCCTTCCGTTCCCTTCTCCCGTTCTTTTGATCGATTCCGGGGCTAACCTTGACGTTACGCCCGAAAATCTTGAGCAATTTGCCTTGATGGGATCGCTCTATATGGAAAAGATCTACGGGATCCAATCGCCCCGCGTCGGGCAGATCAACAACGGTACCGAATACAACAAGGGCCGTGAGCTTCAAGTGGAAACCTATGCCCGCCTTTCGAATGCCGATATGAATTTCGTTGGGAACATTGAAGCCAAAATGCTCCCCTTTGACGTTTGCGACCTCGTGGTAACCGACGGCTTTACGGGGAATATCGTGTTGAAATTCTTGGAAGGTATGGGTAAATTCTTCTTGAGCGCGATGAAGGAATTGTTCTATTCCAACACCGCCACCAAGCTTTCGGCGATGATGCTTCGCGGAAAGCTGAAGGAATTTAAAAAGAAGTTTGACGCCTCTGAACACGGCGGAGCCCCGCTTCTCGGTATTTCGAAGCCGGTCATCAAGGCTCACGGCTCTTCGGACGCCAACGCCATCAAAAACGCCGTTCATCAAGCCATGAACTTTGTGAATACGGGCATTAATTACGAGATTGCCGCATGGGCGGCCGCCTGTGAAGAAAAGGCCAAAGCCGAAAAAGAAGCCGCCAAGCAAGCGGCCGAGGCTTGTGGTGAAGATAAGGGCGAAACGATATGAAAAACTGCAAAGATCTTTCCTGTCTTGAAGAGGTTATCGGGTACCGTTTTTCAAATCGCGCCCTTTTGGAGCGAGCCTTGACCCATACCTCGTATTCGAATGAGCACGCCGTGCCTTCCTACGAACGCCTTGAGTTTTTAGGGGATGCGGTGCTGCAGATCATCATCACCGATCATCTTTATCACCAATTTGAGGCGGAGGCGGAGGGGATCCTTACCACGATGCGTAAGAACCTCGTCAGCAAGCCTCCTCTTGCCCGTATTGCCGAAGAAATTTCGCTTGGCGACTACCTTTCTCTCGGGAAAGGGGAGGATGCGGCCGGCGGGCGGCACAACGCCACCATTCTTGCCGACGTTTTTGAGTCGATGATGGCCGCTATTTATCTTGACGGCGGAATTGATATGGCAAAGGAGGTCCTTCTTCGTTTGATGAAGGACGAGCTTTTGCAAAGCGCCGAAAACAAGGGTGCCGATTATAAGACCCGCCTGCAGCAGCTGATCGAGCAGGACGGAAAAGAGACCCTTGAATACGTGGTAGCCAAAAAAGAAGGCCCCGATCATAAGCCGATCTACGTTATAAACGCTGTTATCAGCGGAAACGTCGTCGGAAGCGGAAAAGGGGGCTCTAAGCACGAGGCCGAGCAAATGGCCGCCAAGGAAGCCCTTCGCTGGTTTCACCCTTAAGCATCGAATGAAAGGAACCGTTTATGTATTTAAAATCACTTGAACTGCATGGCTTTAAGTCCTTTCCCAATCGGACGCTTTTGACCTTTGAACGCGGTTCTACCGTCATCGTCGGGCCGAACGGGAGTGGAAAATCAAATATTTCGGATGCGATGCGTTGGGTTCTCGGTGAGCTGTCGAGCCGTAATATCCGCGGCACGAAAATGGAGGACGTCATTTCCGGCGGAACCGACTCACGTAACCCCATGGGCTTTGCCGAGGTCTCTGTCACCTTCGATAACACCGATAAAAGTCACCGCATTGATTCACCCTACGACGAGATCAAGGTCACCCGCCGTTACTATCCAAGCGGGGATAGCGAATACCTGATCAACGGGCAGAAAAAACGCCTTCGCGACATCACCGACCTTTTTATGAATACGGGTATCGGGCGCGAGGGTTATTCGATCGTTGGGCAGGGACGTGTTGCCGAGCTTTTGTCGAGAAAAAGCGAGGATCGCCGCAACGTATTTGAGGAAGCGGCGGGAATTGCGAAATTCCGCCATCGCAAAGAAGAAACCGAAAGAAAACGCGCCCAGACCCACGATAATATGGAGCGCATTATCGATATTTACGATGAGCTTGCCGCGCGCCTTGGGCCTCTGACCAAGGATGCCGAAAAGGCCAAAAAATACCGCGATCTTCTGGAAAAGAAGAAGGAAGCCGACGTTTCGCTTTGGCTCTATGATACGCAAAAGAACCGAAACGATCTTCAAAAGGCTCGCGATACCTTTGAATTAAGCCGTAAGGAGCTGGAAACGATCGATGAATCGATCCGCTCTCTGCAGGCCCAGGATCAACGCCTTTTAGAGGCGATGGACGGAGGGCGCCTTGCTTCCGAGCAGCTTCTTACCCGCATCAACGAATACCGTGAAAGAATGTACGCCTGCGAAACCGAGCTTTCGCGCCTTGATACCGATATTCAGCACAAAAACGAGCTGATCGGGTCGGCCGAAAAGCGCATCGCGGAGATCGAGCAGGCCGCCCGTAAGCTTTCGGGTGAAGACGGCACGTACGATGCCGATCTGAAAAAGATCAAGGCCGAGCGCGATTCGCTTATGGAAGAGCGCCTCGGTGTTTTGGCCGATGGGCAAAAGGTTGCCTTGGCCGCCTCTAAGCTTTCCAAGGAGCTGGAGGATTCCTTAGAGCGTCTTAATCGCTTGCAAAACGACGCCACCGATCTCAAGGTAAATATGGACGTTCTGACCCGCTCGCGTGAGCAGGACAGCACGAGAGGGCAAAGCATTGAAGCCGCGATCCGTGACGGAGAAGCGCAAGAAAAAGAGCTGACCGACGAGGTTTCGCGTTGTGAGAAAAACGCCTCCGGCTTTACGGGGCGTATTGCCGAGCTTGAGGCTACGGCCGCTTCGTGCGATGAAAAGGCCGAGGCTTGCCGCCTCGAAAAAGAAAAGATCGGGGAAGAGGCCGCCGCCCTTCGGGCCGAGCGCGCCGCCCTTGAAGAGGCCGCCGAAGCCCTTCGCAAGCTTGAAGAACATTTTGAGGGGTACAGCCACGCCGTAAAAGCGGTTATGGAGGCCTATGACGCCAATCGCCTTTCGGGGGCGTCTACCGTATACGGCCCGCTTTCTCAGCTGATCTCGGTACGTCCCGAGCATCTGTTGGCCATTGAATCGACAATGGGCGCCGATCTGCAAAACATCGTGGTAGAGGATGAAGAGACCGCCAAGGCGGCGATCTGTTACCTGAAGGAAACCAAATCCGGCCGTACCACCTTTTATCCGCTTACCACCATTCGCCCGGGGCCCGAAACCGAAGAGGTTCGTTCTCTTGCTTCCTGCCGCGGTTATGTTGACCGCGCCGACCGTTTGGTCGCTTGCGAAGAGAAGTTTGACGATATCGTCGTATGGCTTCTTTCGCGTACGGTGGTCTTCGATACCTTGGATAACGCCGTAGAGGCGGCTAAGCGCGTACGCTATCGCGTAAAGCTTGTTACGCTTGACGGTCAGCTTATCAATCCCGGCGGTTCGCTGACGGGTGGCTCGCTGCGCAGCGGAAAGGGAAGCGGTATGCTTTCCCGCGGCGCCGATATCGAGGCGAAGATGGATGCGGCCGAGGCGCTGACAAAGAAGATCATGGCGCTCAACGGCACGCTTTCCGAGAAAGAAAACGAGATCCACGATCTTGAGATCGCCAAAAAGGACGCCTTACAGCAGACCGAGCTTTTACGCACCATGTCAAGAGCCCAGCTGAGCGCGCTGGATAACGCGAAGGCTCGTCTTTTGGCGGGGCAAGAGCAGCTGGAAAAGCTTCGTGAGGAGTTTTCCACGGTCGCCGGCAAGGATAAAGAGATCGAGGATGAGATTGAGCGCTTGAAAAAGCAGCTGGCAAGGAAGAACGCCGAGATCGCCGCCTTGCGTGAGGAACGCGCCGCCAAGGATATCGAGCGCAATCAGCTTCTTGATGAGAACGATAGCGCGCAAAAGGAAGCTTCGCAAATGTCCAACCGTATTTTCGAGTTGAACAAAGAGATCGAAATTGCGGAAAAAATGAAGGAAAGCCTTTCCGAGCGTCTTTTTGAGCTGAACAGCGAAAAGGACGGACAAAAGGCGCTTGTCAAAGAATATAAGACGACGATCGGCACCGCCGAGGAAAAGAAAAAGGAAAGCAAAGAAGAGATCCTTACGATCGAAAAAGGGCTTAACGAGCTTTCCGAAAAACGGCAGGAGGCCGAGGGAAATATCTCGGCTTACAACGCCCGTCTCGGCGAGATCCGCGAGCAGCTTCGCCAAAAGCAGGATCAAAAGGATAAGTGCGCGAACAACCATTTTCACGCTGAAAACCGCTTGCACCGCTTAGAGGACGATCAAGAAAGACTCGGGCTTCGAATCTGGGAGGAATACGAGCTTTCCTACGAGGATGCCGTATCGCTGAACTATCCCCCTGTAACGTCCGAAAACCGTTCCGAGATCGCTTCGATCCAAACGAGCTGCCGCAACACCATGAAGGCCTTGGGTCAGGTCAATCTCGGCGCGATCGAGGAATACGCCGAGGTCAAGGCCCGTTACGACGAGATGACCGTACAGGTCGAGGATATGAAGGAATCCTACGATAAGATGACCGAGATCATCCTTTCGATGGAAGAGGATATGAAGACCCAGTTTTCGGCGGCCTTCTACGAGATCAACCGCAATTTCGGTATCGTTTTCTCCGATCTTTTTGGTGGCGGACAGGCCGAGCTTGTTCTGACCGATCCCGAAGACGTTTTGAATTGCGGCATCGATATCAAGGCGGCCCCTCCCGGAAAGATTATCAAATCGCTCTCTCTTCTTTCGGGCGGTGAGCAAGCCTTCGTCGCTATTGCTCTGTTCTTCGCAATCTTAAAGGTCAATCCGACGCCCTTCTGTATTTTTGACGAGATTGAGGCGGCCCTTGACGCCGTTAACGTTTTCCGTTTCGGCGAGTACATCAAAAAAATGTCGGAAGAAACACAGTTTATCTTAATCACCCACCGCCCCGGAACCATGGAGATCGCCGAGCGTCTTTACGGCGTTACGATGCAAGAGCGCGGCGTTTCCCGCGTGCTTCCCATGGATCCCGAGCAGATGGAACAAATGAAGGAGACCTTGAAGAAAGATGGCGTTCTTTGAGAAACTGAAAAGCGGCCTGCGCCGCACCAAGGATGCTCTTTTCGGAAGAATCGACGCGCTTTTGCGCGCCTTCGTCCGTATTGACGAGGATTTTTTCGAAGAGCTTGAGGAAACTCTCATTTTTGCCGACGTGGGGGTTTCGACCACCGAATATATTTTGGATACGCTTCGCGATACCTTAAAAGAAAAACGGATCACCGACCCAAAAGAGGTACGAAGCGAGCTTTACGCCCTGCTTACCGATATGATCGGGGAGGACGATACGTTGCATCTTAACACCACCCCCTCGGTCATTTTGGTGATTGGGGTCAACGGGGTAGGTAAGACCACCTCGATCGGAAAAATGGCCCATTCCTTAAAGGAAGAGGGCAAAAAGGTCTTGGTGGCGGCGGCAGATACCTTCCGCGCCGCCGCGGCCGAGCAGCTGAAGGTATGGTGTGACCGCGCCGGGGTCGATATGATCCGCCAAGCCGCGGGGGCAGACCCCGCCGCCGTTGTCTACGATGCCGTCAGCGCGGCGATCAGCCGCAAGGCTGACGTTGTGATCGTGGATACCGCGGGGCGCCTTCATAACAAGAAAAATCTGATGGACGAGCTTTCCAAGATTAATCGCGTTATCGACAAGCTTTTACCGGATGCAGACCGTGAAACGCTTTTGGTTCTTGATTCCACCACCGGTCAAAACGCGGTTTCACAGGCCAAGGAATTCCGCGAAGCCGCCGCAATCACCGGCCTGATCCTTACGAAGCTTGACGGCACGGCCAAGGGCGGCATCGTCTTTTCGATCCGCCGTGAGCTTGGGATCCCCGTGAAATTCATCGGGGTCGGGGAACAGATCGACGATATGAAGCCCTTTTCGGGCAAGGAATTCACCGATGCACTTTTCGGAGGGGAAGAATGAAAGCCGTTTTAGCTTCGCACAATAAGAAAAAAATCGAGGAAATGCGCCGTATTCTTACGGCTGAGTTTCCCGAGCTGAACCTTTTTTCCTTAACCGATATCGGTTTTTTTGACGAAATTCCCGAAACCGGCACGACCTTTGAGGAAAACGCGCTTCAAAAGGCAAGAGCCGGGGCTTCGAGCGACTTTTATTCGATCGCCGACGATTCGGGGCTTGAGGTCGATGCCCTTGGTGGGCGCCCGGGGGTTTATTCCGCCCGCTACGCGGGGGAGCCCTGTGACGATGAGAAAAACAACGCGCTCTTGCTTCAAGAGCTTTCTTCGGTTCCCGAAGAAGAGCGTACCGCCCATTACGTTTCCGTAATCGCTTGCGTTGCGCCGAGCGGCCGCTCCTTCACCGTGCGCGGTACTTGTGAAGGAAGAATTCTTTTTGAACGCTTGGGAAACGGCGGCTTCGGATACGACCCCCTTTTCTACGTACCGAAGCTTGGCAAGACCTTTGCCGAGGCTACGCCCGCCGAAAAGGATTCTTGCAGCCACCGTGGGGAAGCGCTTTCGCTCTTTTTGAAGGCGTTTTCCGATTTTATAAAAGGAGAAGCGGATGATAAACAGTAAGCAACGCGCCTACTTACGTGGGCTTGCCAATAAGCTTTCCCCTATTTTCCAAGTGGGGAAAGCGGGATTATCGGAGGAAAGCTGCTTGCAGATCGGCAACGCGCTTTCGGCCAGAGAGCTGATCAAGATCCATGTTTTAGAGACCTGTCCGTATACCCCCCGCGAGGTAGCGGATATCCTTACTGAAGAGCTTTCCTGCGATGCGGTCGCGGTTATCGGTATGAAGGTGGTCTTATACCGCCCCGATGACGAGAAGCCGAAGATCGTTTTGCCATGAGCTTTGAAAAAAAGAAGGTCGGGATCTTTGGGGGAAGCTTTTCGCCCCCGCATTGCGGGCATCTTGGCGCCGCGAAAGCCTTTTTGAATGAGCTTTCGCTGGATTCTTTGCTTGTGATCCCCGCGGGGATTCCGCCGCACAAGACCCTAAAAGGGGATGCCACAACCGAGCAACGCGTTGAAATGTGCCGCTTGACCTTTGGCGACCTTCCCGATACCGAGATCTTAACCATGGAGATCGAACGGGGCGGAAAAAGCTATACGGCCGATACGCTGCGGGCGCTTTCCTCGCCCGAAAGAGAGCTGTTTCTTTTAGTGGGGACGGATATGTTTTTAACGCTTGATGAGTGGTATCACCCCGAGGAGATTTTTTCGCTTGCCACCGTCGTTTTGATGCGGCGGGAGGGGGAGGCGGCTCTTTCCGAGAAAATTTCGGAAAAGAAAAGGGAATACGAGAAAAAATACGGGGCTCGCTTGCTTTTTTTAAAAGCCCCGATCGTGCAGATCAGCTCTGAATTCATTCGGGGAAGGATCGCAAAACGAGAAGAAATAGCGGCGCACGTTGTGCCGAAGGTGGAGGAATACATTAAGCAATGGCAGCTTTACAAGGCTTGACCGAGGAACGCTTTTTGCGCTTACGGATCCAGGTTTCCGAACGGATCGGAAGCCGTCGTTTTTCTCATACGCTGGGCGTTGAAGAGGAGATCATCCGTCTTGGTAACGTTTTTCTTCCCGCCGACATCGCGCGCCTTCGGATCGCCGCGCTTTTGCACGATATTACCAAAGAATGGAGCCCCGAAGAGCAGCTTTCGTATTGCCGAAAGCATTCCTTGCCCTTAAACGAGCTGGAGATCGCGACGCCGCGCGTTTTACATGCCAAAACCGGCGCCCACGTTGCCAAAACCGAGTTTTCGGCGTGGGTAGACCCCGAGATCCTGCACGCCATTGAGTTTCATACGATGGGCGGCTTCGGTATGACGATCTTCGATGAGCTTTTGTACCTTAGCGATTATATTGAGCCCACGCGTACCTATCCCGATTGCATTGCGCTTCGCCGTATGTTCTGGGATGGGCTGGAAAAAGAGCAAGACAAAGAAAAACACCTGCATAACACCATTATTTTTGCCCTTCGAGGCACAGTCGCCGAGCTGACGGCGAAGCATATCCCGGTTTTTCCGAAAACCTATGAGGCGCTTTCCTTCCTTGAACAAAAGGTTTTGGAAAATAGCAAAAATTGATTTTAGTAAGTTTTCTTTTTTATCAAAGACTATCCTTGAGGTGTTATGATGAAAAAGAAAATCGTACTGTTTATTATCCTTGCCGCCGTTTGCGGCAGTATTCTGTTTATTAAAAAAGGCTTGCCCGTTGAAGCCGCGTTTCGCCAAAACGAAAAAACGGGGCACGAAACCTTCTTGATAGCGGGGCTTGATCAAGTAGCGGGGAATACCGACGTTTTATTTTTAGCCTCGATCGACTACGGTAACCATACGCTTTCGATCCTGCAGATCCCGCGTGATACCTATTTTTCGGCGGGGACGGCGCAAAATAAGATCAACCAGATCTATCCCTCGGCTTACGCCGCAACAAAAAGCCGAAAAGAAGGTATGCGCCTTTTGAAAGAGGAGATCGAGGATACCTTCTCTCTGCCGATCGACCATTATATGGCGATCGATATAGAAGCGTTTGAAGCGCTGATCGATTCCTTGGGCGGGGTGAGCGTTTTTGTCCCTTGCGATATGAACTATACCGATGAAGAGCAAGGGCTGCATATACGCATAAGCCGCGGGGAAAATCACCTGAACGGTAAAGAGGCCGTCCATTTTATGCGCTTTCGAAGCGACTATCTTATGGGGGACTTGGGGCGTATCGATGCCCAGAAGCTCTTGCTTTCCGCCCTTTTTAAAAGGCTTCGTGAAGCCAATATGTATAGCTTACTTGTCAAGAGCCTTCCTACGCTCTATAAGCACGTAGAAGGAAGCCTGACGCTTTCTGAGGCGCTTTCGGTCGCGTATAGCTTCTATCGGGGAAAAGACGCCTTTTCGATGCGCCTTATGACCCTGCCGGGAGAATCGGCGCGATATAGAGAAGACGGCGGCCTCTGGTATTACGTGGCGAATAAAAAAGCCGCCAACGAGATGCTTTCTTCCTATTTTTTCGCAAAGGGCGATTTTGACCCGCGAAAGAAAATGCTGGACGGCAACAACCTTAAATTCGAAAATATTTATTTTGATAATCATTTTTCCTATACGGTCTACACCGAGGAAACCATTGATTCGTTAAAAATAAAAGTAAAAAACAAATGAGGTCAGAAATATGGAAAACCAAGAAAAGCTTGATTATACGGGGCTTTCCCCGCTGCAGCTCGCCGAGAAGGCCGCCCTGGCGCTTTACGGCAAAGGCGGCTTTCAATTGAAAATGTATCACGTGGAGGATACGACGGTCATTACCGATTATTACGTGATCGCGACCGGTCGCTCGACCACCCACATAAAGGCCTTGGCCGACGAGGTCTGCTACCGCCTTGACCTGGGTGGTGTTAAGGCCGCCCACGTAGAAGGGCGCGATGCCGGCTCTTGGGTCCTTTTGGATTTTGGCAGCGTGATCGCACATATCTTCGCCCGTGATGCGCGGGATTACTATAATTTAGAGCGTCTTTTGCCCGAAGAAAGCGAAATCGATCTTGCCGCGCTCTTAAAAGCCGCCGATGATGCGAATAAAGTAAGCGAAAATTAAAAAAATCGCATTTTTTATCAAAAAACACTTGACAAGCCTTGAAACTAATTATATAATGATATGACGCATATTGTTGGGCTCTAAGTGCATATGCCGCCTAACGTAGCGAATAATGAAGAAAGCGAGGTGCTTTTCCATGTTTGCGGTTATTGAAACAGGCGGAAAGCAGTACAAAGTCAGCGAGGGTGATGTTCTCTTCATCGAAAAGCTCGAGGTAGAAGACGGCGCATCCTATACCTTCGACAAGGTACTTGCCGTTTCCGACGGTGATTCCTTCAAAGCCGGTACCCCTTATGTTGAGGGCGCATCGGTAACTGCCAACGTCATTAAGACCGGTAAGGGCAAGAAGATCTACGTGATCCGTTACAAGCCCAAGAAGAACGAAAAGAAGAAGATCGGTCATCGGCAGTTCTACACCAAGATCCAGATTGAAAAAATCGTGGGTTAAGTATGACGAAAATCATTTTCTATAAGACAAACGGCGTTTTTTACGGGTTTGAAGAGCAGGGGCATACCGGATACGGCGAGGCAGGCGACGACGTGCTTTGCTCGGCGCTTTCGGGTATGACGATGCTCATTATTAACGCCATCGAGGTTTCGTACGCGTCGGGTGTTGAATACACCATCGACGAAGCGACGACCGATATTCGGTTGATCGCCAAAGGGGCTTTGCCCGAATACGAGGCCGATGAGAAAAAACGTTTTGCCGTTTCGGGTCTTATCATGGCTTACTTCTACCAGCTCAGCGAAATGACCGAGGAATATTACGATTATTTATCGGTTGACGTGATCGAGCGGCCCTTGTAAGCCCCCAAATCATTACGGAGGTATTTGAAATGCTGAAAATCAGTTTGCAATTCTTCGCCCACAAAAAGGGTGTTGGTTCTACCAAAAACGGTCGTGACAGCGAATCGAAGCGCCTTGGCGTAAAGCGTGCTGACGGTCAGTTCGTAACGGCCGGCAACATTCTCGTTCGTCAACGCGGCACGAAGATCGCAGCGGGCGAAAACGTCGGTCTCGGTACCGATGATACCCTCTTTGCTCTGATTGACGGAAAGGTCAAGTTCGAGCATGTTACGAGAGACAAAAAGCGCGTGAGCGTTTATGCCGAATAAGAAAAAGGCGAGAACGAATTTCGTTCTCGCTTTTTTATTTAATTTAAGATCAAGCTTCGTTTCGCGGCAAAATCGGTCATAGCGATATAGCTTCTTCCGCGGTTTACCGTCAGTCTTTCCCCGTTTTCAAGGGTAAACGAAAGGCTTGAGGTTGCGCCGTCTCTCTTCCAAAGGATCTTAAAAGCCTTGCCCTCTGAAACGTAATAGCCTTCTCCCTCGCTTGCCGTATCAAGGGTAAGCACAGTTCCGTCCTTGGCCGAGGTGACGGTAGAATCAAAGAACAGGATAAAAAGATTGGTAAAGCTTGGTGGGATAGCCCCTTGAGGCGTTTGCGCCTTACGAAGCGTATAGACACCGCTTAACGCGTCATAACTGAAGGAGGTGGAGGCGCCGCCGTAAAAGGGGATAGAAACGTAATACGAGGGGCTACCGTTATATTCAAGTGTCTTTCCGATCGGCAAGACCGAATAAGGTAAGGCGATCCCGTTGGCGATGCGCTTTTGGAAATTGGAGGCAAGGTATGCCTCGCGAAAAGCCGTTTTGTCGGATAAAAGCGAGGTATCCAGGGTGTCGTACAGAAAGGGAGTTGAGGGACGCCCGTTATCCGAAGTGCCGTGATAGACCGAAATGCCGAAAAAATCGTGTGAGAGGGCGGCAAGATAGGGGCGTATCGAGGAAATGCCGGATGCGTTATCCAAGCATCCCACGTCCGAGCTAAGTAAAAGATATCGCTGTCCGTTTTCGGCGGTCGGCGCTTCGATCACGAGATCGGCTGTGGGAAAGCGCAAAAAGGCTTCTTCGTTTACGCAAAGGCCGATGGGACGCGTAAGCGAAACCTCTTTATCGCAGGGAAGCGACGAAAGGGGGGTATAATAGATCGGCGCTTGCGTGGTGGTAACGGGGGGCGCTGTGGTAGTCGTCGGCGCCTCGGTTGTCGTTAGCGGGGGCTCTGACGTCGTTGTAACAGAAACGGGGGCGGTCGTTGTGTTTTCCGTAATCGGTAGGAAAACATCGTTCGCCCCCGTTCCCATACTGTCTACGATCGAATTGAATTCACAAGAAGACAGCGCGATACAGGTGAGCAACACCGAAAACAGTGCTGCCGTAAGAAAAAATAGGGTGGTGCGGTTGGGGTGTTTTTCTTTCATAATTGCTACCTCTCTCGACGGATCCCGTCGGCAATTAAAAAGGAAAACAGAAATTATTTGTTTGCTCTATCGAGCCAGGCAGTCCCAAGCTCCAAGGCTTCACTCAATCCGTCAACGACCTTCTGCTTGTTTTCGTACAGCTTGTGATCGTCGGTGGAAAGAATTTGTACCATGACCTTTCCCGGAATTTTTTCGCCGAGGGAAGGATCCTCGACCGTATTCATGATCATAAGAAAAAGATAATATTTTTCCGACATATCGCCGTAGAAGATCTCGTTTCCTTGGCGAACCAGGGGTTTCCCCTTATATTCGATAAAATTACCTTTAATTCCGATTGCTTCCATGTAAACTCCTTTCGGTATTTGAAAATGACTGCCCGTCCTTTTCACCGTTATCCTATCACGGCTACCAAAAATTGTCAATTCATTCGACATTTTTAGAACCGCAAAAGATATCGGCAAAAAACGCTATATTTTGCGATACGGCTTGGAAAGAATGGCGTAATCCCCCGCTTGGGGAGTGGGCGTTGCCAAGGCAAAAAGGCTATCCGCCTTTTGCGAGAGCGCGGCTTGCGCTTTGGCAAGGGGAGAAAACGCGCGGGAATCCGCAGGCTTTGAAAGCAGAGCGATCGTGGCTTTTCGGCGGATCGTTGCCAGCTTTTTTTGGCCGACCGTATCCATGGCCAATATCTGCGTATATTGCGGTAATGCGTCAAGCTCGGCGGAGGTAACGCCGAAAAGAGAGTACCACAGCGAACGGCGGATATGGGCATTGGTATAACGCTTGGTTGAGGCAAGCGACAGTACTTCATCTATGCTTTGCGCGTGTTGCGCAAGGGTAGAAAGACGGTGAAAGAGATCGTCTTCGGTTTCGGGCGAGAAAAGCCGCAGGGCGGCGAGGATAGGCCCCGAAAGATTAGAGAGCGCGGCGGGCAAAAGGCGGTCTTGCATAGCCCGCTCATACACCGAAAAGGCTTCTTCGGGGATAAGCGCGCGAGCTTGATCGATGCGCCCTTCGGAAAGAGCGGATCGAACCGCCGTAGCCGATATAGCGCGGCTTGCATCCACATCGTGATAATCGTCTGCCCTTGTAACGGTAAAGGGCGTAAGAGGGGAAGTGAGCGACTGTATGGCGCGCAGATATTGCACAGCCAGAATGTTATTCGGCTTTTTTAATAAAGTTAGGTTTTCTTTGCCAAAAAGCGCTTCGTACGCCTCTTCTTGGATCAAAGCATATCCTTTCTTTTTTTCTTCCTTGGCGGCGAGCCTTTTTTTCATTTCGGCAAGAAAGGGGGGAGAGGAAAGGTTGGAGGCAACCTCTTCAAGAAGCGAAAGATCCCCGCATTCGCTGCCAAAGGCCAGCGCATCGACCCCGCCCAAAGAGGAGGCGATATGAACCCCGGCGCGCGCGAAATAATCGGCCCCCGAGCAAGAAAAAGGAAAGGGAAGCTCTAAGACCAGATTAACGCCGGCCTTAACGGCCGCCTCGGCGCGGATAAACTTATCGGTAAAGGCTACGTCGCCCCGTTGGGTATAATTTCCGCTCATCACGGCAATGATACAAGTATCGGCCCCAAACGACTTGCGAACCTTGTCTGTTAGCGAGGCGTGCCCACGGTGAAAAAGATTAAATTCGCTGATAACGGCAACGGTCTTCATGCGTATCCCCCTTTACCGTTCGAATTTCCAATCTTACTTATGAAGTATAGCATATTTTATAACCGAAGTCAAGAAAACGCGAAATTTCTTTTCAAAAAGGCAAAAAGGGCGATGAATGACTTTTTCCATTCCTTGACAATTCCTATATAGTGATGTATAATATTATAAGTTAAGGAGGTGGGAAAATGCGCGTTATCGGGCTGTGTGGCGGAAGCGGGGCGGGAAAAAGCCTTGCGCAAGCTTATTTTGCCGATTTGGGCATTCCCGGGATCGATACCGACCTTCTTTACCGCGATCTTACCGTCGCCGCCTCCCCCTGTACCGAAGCCTTGGCCGAAGCCTTCGGAAAAGAGATCCTTCTTTCGAACGGCGGCCTTGACCGACGCGCTCTTTCAGCGTTGGTCTTTTGCGGCGGCGAAGCGCAAAACGAGCGCCTTGGGCGCTTGAACCGTATTACCCATACGGTTATACTGGCCGAATGTCGAAAATGGCTTAGAGAGCAAAAAAACAAAGGGGCAAAGGCCGCGCTTATCAACGCGCCGCTTCTCTTTGAATCGGGCTTTAATAAAGAATGTGATCTTACCCTTGCGATCCTTTCGTCGCCGAACGCCAAATGCCAACGCATTATGAAACGCGACAAGCTGGATGAAGAAACGGCGCTTCGCCGTCTTTCTTCGCAGCATAGCGATGAATTCTTGTTAAAAAACACCGATTTTCAGATTGTAAACGATCAAGAACCCCGGCAATTACAAGAAAAAATTTATGCCTTTTGCCAAGTGCAAAAGCTTTTAACGGAGGAATAAGGATATGGCAGAGAACAAATACGAAGCCTTGCTTTGTAAAAGAGAAAACATTTATAAAACGGCAAACGAAGAGAAAATAAAAACCATCTTTTCGTACGCCGAATCGTACAAAAGCTTTTTGGATGCCTCGAAGACCGAACGGGAGGCCGTTATCGCGACCGTGGCCCTTGCCAAAAACGAGGGCTTTACCGAATACCGCCTTGGCGACGCGTTGAAGGCGGGAGACAAGCGTTATTTCGTTAACAAAGGAAAGGGGATCTACCTTTTCCGCATCGGCAGCGCCGATATCGAAGAAGCGGGGCTTCGTATTATTGCGGCCCACGTCGACTCCCCTCGCCTTGACCTGAAGCAGAATCCGCTTTACGAGGATGGGGAAATGAGCTTTTTGAAGACCCATTATTACGGCGGTATCAAAAAGTATCAATGGCTTGCTACGCCCCTTTCGTTGCACGGCGTTATTCTTCGCCGTGACGGTAGCGCACTGGATATTTCGATTGGGGAAGATGCGGCCGATCCCATCTTCTATATGAACGATCTTTTGCCGCACCTCGGACAAGAGCAGGCGGCCCAGCCCCTCGGCAAGGCCATTCCGGGTGAAAACCTCAATCTTCTCGTTGGCGGTATTCCCGTGGAAGACGGGGAAGAAGGAAAGGCAATCAAGCTGAACGTATTGCGTATCCTCCATGAAAAATACGATATTATCGAAGAAGATTTCGTCAGCGCTGAGCTTTCGGCGGTACCCGCCGACAGGGCCCGTGACGTTGGCTTTGACCGCGCCTTTATCTCGGGCTACGGCCACGATGACCGCGGTTGCGCCTATTCCGCGCTTACCGCCCTTTTTGCAACCAAAGAAGAAAAACAGACCATCTTCGTGATCCTTGCCGATAAGGAAGAGATCGGAAGCAACGGAAACACCGGTATGTGCTGCCGCCTCTTCTCGGATCTTGTCGACGAGATCTCCCACGCCCTTGGGAAGGATCCGATCAAGGTGCGTAACGCCTCCTGCTGCCTCTCGGCAGACGTAAACGCGGCGTACGATCCCAATTACCCTGAGGTATATGAAAAGAGAAACAGCGCGATCATCTCGCACGGTCCCGCAATGAGCAAATTCACGGGCTCAAGAGGAAAATCCGGCTCGAACGACGCTTCTGCCGAGTACGTCGGCTTTATCCGCCGTATTTTCGCCGAAAACAACGTCAACTGGCAGCCTGCCGAGCTTGGTAAGGTCGATATCGGCGGCGGCGGAACGGTTGCGATGTTCATCGCCGAAGAAAACATCGATACGGTTGACCTTGGGCTTCCCGTCATTTCGATGCACGCCCCCTACGAGGTCATCTCTAAGGCAGACCTTTACGCGCTTCACGAGGCCTTCGTTGCCTTCTGTCGCGACTGATGGAAAAAAGACTTTCCGAGATCGATCTTCGCTTTTCGGAATTAGAGGCTAAGCTTTCCTCCGATGCGGTTGCGAGTCAAGAGGAGTACCGACGGCTGATCAAGGAATATAACGATCTTTTGCCCTTGGTGAACGCCTACCGAACGCTTTGCCGTGTAGAGGGCGAGCTTGCCGAGGCCCTTGCCGTAAAGGAAGATCCCGAAGCCGACGAAGAGCTTCGCGCCTTTGCGACCGAAGAGGAGAAGGAAAAGCGAGAAAGACTTACCGAGCTGCAAGGGCAAATTCGGCTCTTGCTTCTCCCCAAGGATGAAAACGATCAAAGAAACGCGATCGTAGAGATCCGCGCCGGCGCGGGCGGGGAAGAGGCGGCGCTTTTCGTCTCTGACCTTTACCGCATGTACCGCATGTACGCAGATACCCAAGGCCTTTCGCTGGAGCTTCTCGGCTGTAACGAAACCGAGCTTGGCGGCTTTCGTGAGATCTCCTTTCGCGTTTTTGGGAAAGAAGTATACGGCCGCTTAAAGTTTGAAAGCGGTGTGCATCGCGTGCAACGCGTACCGCGCACCGAGTCGTCGGGGCGTATTCACACCTCGACGGTTACCGTCGCCGTGCTTCCCGAGGTCGAGGATGAAGGCGAGGTTGAGCTGAACCCTGCCGATCTCGTTATCGAAAGCATGAAGAGCAGCGGCGCGGGCGGTCAGCATATCAATAAGACCGAATCGGCGGTTCGCATCCTTCATATCCCCACGGGCATCGTCGTCGCTTGTCAGACGCAACGCAGCCAGCTTCAAAATAAGGAAGCCGCTTTGCGTATGCTTCGCGCAAAACTTTCGGATATAAGGCGGCGCGAGCAAGAGGAAAAGACCGCCGCCGACCGAAAAAGTCAGATCGGTACGGGAGACCGAAGTGAAAAGATCCGTACCTACAATTTCCCGCAAGGGCGGATCACCGACCACCGTATTGGGTTCTCGGTCTATACCCTTGAAGCCTTCTTAAACGGGGATATTCAAGCGATGATCGAAGCGCTATCTATGGCGGAAACTGCAGAAAAAATGAAAAATTACCATGATTAACACCAAAATTGTGACACTTAAACCGGGGCAGAAAGAAATCGACGCAGATTTCATCCGAGAAGCGGCCGATATTCTTTTGCGCGGCGGGCTCGTTGTTTTTCCGACCGAAACCGTGTACGGTCTTGGGGGGGATGCGACCGATCCCTTGGCCGCCGAAAAGATATACGCCGCCAAAGGTCGCCCTGCCGACAACCCCCTTATCATACATATTGCCGAGCCCGGGGACGCCGAAGGGTATACCGTTACCTCACCGCTTTATTATCGGCTTGCCGAAGCGTTTATGCCCGGCCCGCTTACCGTAGTTATGCCGGTTCGCCCTACCATTCCCAAAACGGTTACGGCCAATCTTTCGACGGTAGCCGTGCGTTGCCCCTCGCATCCTACGGCGCGCGCCCTTATTCGGGCCGCGGGCGTTCCGATAGCCGCCCCCTCCGCCAATCTTTCAGGTAGCCCCTCGCCTACCTGCTGTGCCCACGTTATCGACGACATGCAGGGGCGGGTGGATATGATCATCGACGGGGGAGAATCCGAGATCGGGCTTGAATCGACCATCGTAAAGATCGAGGATGATAACAGCGTTACGCTTTTGCGCCCGGGGGCCATTACCCCAAAGGATCTTGAAAGCGTTTGCGATAAGGTCTATATCGCCCCCGCGGTGTTAGATTCCTTAAAGCCGGGTGAGATCGTGCTTTCTCCCGGTATGAAATATAAGCATTACGCCCCCAAGATCCCCTTCTATTTGCTTTCGGGAACCCCCGAAAGGTGCGCTTCCTATCTTACGGAGCAGACCGGGAATTACGCGGTGCTTTGCTACGAAGAGGATATTCCGCTTTATAGCGAGCTGCTTTCCTGCCGCTTGATCGCCGTGGGAAAGAAAAGCGAACCCCGCGTCTTGGCGCATCGCCTGTTTTATACCTTGCGCGAGGCGGATAAGGAAGGCTTTTCGGCCTTATACGCCCCCTTGCCGCGCCCCGAAGGGCTTGGTCTTGCGCTCTATAACCGCATGATCCGCGCGGCGGCGCACCACATCATTACATTGTAAACGGAGACGGAAATGGCAAAAAAGAAAAAGAATGATTTGAGCGAATATCCCTTGGAGGAGGCGGAAATCACCAACCAGCCGATTACCGAAACCATCGAAACCAACTATATGCCGTACGTTATGAGCGTTATTATTTCCCGTGCGATACCGGAAATAGACGGCTTTAAGCCCTCTCACCGCAAGCTTCTTTATACGATGTATAAAATGGGGCTTCTCAGTGGGCCGAGAACGAAGAGCGCCAACGTCGTTGGGCAGACGATGCGTCTGAATCCTCACGGCGACGCGGCGATCTACGAAACGATGGTTCGTTTAACGAGAGGAAACGAGGCGCTTTTGCACCCCTTTATCGACTCGAAGGGAAGCTTTGGTAAGCAATACAGCCAGGATATGGCCTACGCCGCCTCGCGTTATACCGAGGTACGGCTGGATTCCTTCTGTCACGAGCTTTTCCGCGGGATCGACAAAAACGCCGTTGATTTTATCCCCAACTACGACAATACCATGGAAGAGCCGACGCTTTTGCCCACGACCTTCCCGAATATCCTTATTTCTCCCAACCACGGTATCGCCGTCGGTATGGCCAGCCGCATCTGCTCCTTTAACCTTTCGGAGATCTGCGACGGCACGATCGCGCTTTTACGCAACCCCAACGCGTCTCTTGACCGTATGCTGGATATCGTCAAGGGTCCCGATTTTCCCGGCGGTGGCTACCTGCTTTACGACCGAGAAAAGATCAAAAAGATCTACGCGACGGGTATTGGCTCGGTCAAGCTGCGCGCCCGCTATGCATACGACGCCGAAAACAATTCCATCGATATCTTGGAGATCCCGTATAGCTCCAGCATCGAATCGATCATGTCGAAGATCTCGGATCTTATTAAGGGCGGAAAGCTGAAGGAGGTCACTGATTTTCGCGACGCGATCGACCTCAACGGCTTTAAGCTGACGCTTGACCTTCGCCGTGGGGCAGATCCCGATAAGATCATGCAAAAGCTCTTTAAACTGACCGATCTTGAAAACAATTTCGATTGTAACTTCAACGTTCTGATCAACGGCACGCCGCGCCAGCTCGGCATAATCGAGCTTCTTCGCGAATGGATTGACTTCCGTCTTGGATGCTATCGGCGTGAGCTTAACTTTGACCTTGGCAAAAAGAGAGAAAAGTTGCATCTGCTTCTCGGCCTTGCCGCGCTTATTTTGGACATCGATAAGGCCATTCGTATTATTCGCAATACCGAAAAGGAAGCCGACGTTGTGCCGCGCCTTATGGAAGGCTTTGCCATCTCCAAAACGCAGGCCGAATACATCGCCGAGATCAAGCTGCGCAATCTGAACCTTGAATATATCCAGAAGCGCGTGGTGGAGATCGAGGATCTGCAAAAGAGCATTGCCGAGCTTGAATCCATCCTTGCGGATGAGATCAAGCAAAAGGCTGCGATCGCCGAACAGCTGAAAGAGATCAAAAAGAAATACGGGATTCCCCGTAAAACCGAGCTGATCAACGCCGACGACGTTCCCACGTTCGACGCGGAGGATCTGTTCGAGGAAAACTTCCAGGCCCGGTATATCATGACCAAGGAAGGGTACTTTAAGAAGATAACGCTTCAATCCCTGCGCGGAAATGACGAGCAAAAGCTGAAGGAGGGCGACTACATTCTGTTCTCCGAGGAGCTTGATAACCGTTGCGAGCTGGTATTCTTCACCAACAAGGCTCAGCTTTATCGGGCAAAGGCCTCGGATTTTGAGCCGGTGAAGGCCTCGGCCCTTGGCGATTATTTGCCCGCCAAGCTTTCGATGGAAGCAGATGAATATCCTATCCTCATGAAAGGGCTTTACGAATATCACCCCGCCCATAATTTCATCTTTTTGTTTGAAAACGGAAAGGGTGTTCGTATCCCTGCCGACCGTTACGCCGTAAAATCGACCCGCAAGAAGCAGACCGCGGTCTTTTCGAGCGCATCTCCCGTCGTTGCGGCCTTTTACGAAAGCGAGCCGTTTGAGCTGTTGCTGACCGACAGCCAGAACAAACGCATGCTGATCAATTCTTCCTTGATCCCCATTAAATCGACCCGCACCTCAACCGGAGTAACGGTTATGAGCATCAAAGCAAAGCATAAGCTCAGCGCGGCCGTCTGCGATTTCGGGGAAAAGGGAAGCGCCGCCTTCGAAAAATTCCGCCGCCGCAAGATCCCCGCCCCGGGTACCTCGCCGCGCGGATAAAAACGCGGATAGGTTTTGTTTGACTTTTTCGTTCGCGTGTGGTATACTGTTGACTGTTAAGCCGATTTTTCGGTCATAAAGGAGTTTATAATGAATTTTAACGAATGTTTAAACGGCCTTCGCGCCTGGTTTGAATCGCGTGAGCTTTTTGACGTCAGCTTCGAAGAAGGGCTCGGGAAAGACGGGGGGATCACCGCCATCACCTTCCCGGTAGAGGAAGAGGACGGCTGCGTTTCCTACGATATGATCGCCACCGTTGAGGATGGCGGCGACGCCTTCTTTTACGTCGATTACTGCGATATCCCCGAGGTCGACGAATTAGAGCTTTTGCGTTACGTAAACGGGCTTAACCAGCACACCCCCTTTACCGTAGCGGTAGAAGACGGGCGCCTTTGCTTCAGCTACGTTGTGCCCTTTGATCTGATCACCGGCTCGGAAACGCTGGCATACACCTTCTTCGATCTTTGGGATTCGATCGACGAGATCAAGGAGGATATCCACGATGCCTTCGGCATTGAGCGTGCGATCCTTGATGAGGAGGAGACCGAGGAAGAGGACGAAGCGGAGCTCATTTCGCAAGAGGATGAGGCATACGAGGACGTAGAGGAATACGAAGAAGAGCTTGGCGAAGAAGAATACGAAGAAGCCGAAGCCTCCGAGGAATAAGCTCTAAGCTTAAAAAAAGGGATAACGATTTTTCCGTTATCCCTTTTTTATATAAAATGCAACCTTAATCGATGCCTTCAAGCATCAATTAATACGTTGAAATTTATTCAGCGCTTCCTCTCACGCTGCTATCAAAAGAATAATACAGCATGACAAGCCCTGCTCCCAATAAGGAGCCGCCGATAATATCGGTGCTCCAATGCACGCCCGAAAGCAATCTGACCACTACCATAAAACCGGTAAACGCCATATTGGCGGCGAAAATGCACCGCCGAAGAGCCGTATTTTTGATGCGCCCGTTTAATTGTATTGCCGCCGTCGGCATTACACACATAACAAGCATCGTTGTTGACGACGGATACGAGACTTCAAGGCGTCCATCAATAAGTATAGGCCTATAATTGATGACGACAAGCTCAAAGAATACGTACGCCAAGATCACCGTAACGTAAAAAGCACCGAGTAAAAGAAGAGAGCGATCAACCCTTCGTAAGCTTTTTCGCTTACAAAGCTGCACGAGGCCGAGAACAGCAAAACCGAGCGCCACGGCTATCGGGATAAGCCCCAGCCAATCGGTCAGCAAATAAAGATCCCAATTCACACCCGTAAGCCCGTGCACGAACCGATTTAATGCCGCAAAACCAACCGAAGAGCCATTGGGGCCGATCGCGCGCACATCGACCAAGCGTAGGAGCACGGTCCATATCGCAAAAGCTATGAGTAGGGCGATCGCAATACGCAGTTTTTTCTTTTTCATTTTCTATACCTTCCTTGCTTATAGTGGGAAATCCCACGTACAGCTTATCAGAAGGCAACGCAAAACGCAAGAAACGATCCGTCACGGGCGTGATACGTTTCGTATCATCACCGTTTTACCGACATAAAGGCCTTAATGGTCAATAATACGAACGCAAACACGGCAGCATACGGCTGCGAGCTTATCATAAAGAGCAAAACCGCAAACGTACCCAATATCAGTGAGATGGCGGTTTTGCTTTTTGTCCAAGCCTTTAAGGGGCATCTTTGTAACGCAAGCATCAAGCATCCCATTACGATCATAGAAAGGACGATGGCAAAATACGCAGCCTTTACGTACGCCTGAACCCCATCGAGTGAAAGGAGCGATACACTTTGAACGAATCCCTCCGTTTTGTTAGAAAAGAAGGGAAGAAAAAAGAGCATCGAAAAACAAAGATCAAGCAAACCGTAGACCAGATCACAAAAACGGCTTTCCTTTTGTTTGTTATCCTCCTCGGCGATCGCTAAGACTTCATCGGAGGAAAGCAAATCGTCAACCGTCACCGAAAAGAATTTCGCTATTGCTTTTAACGATTCAATATTGGGGTACCCCCTACCGGACTCCCATTTGGAAATCGCGGTGCGTGACACGTAAAGACTTGCCGCAAGCTCCTCTTGGGTAAGCCCTTTCTTCTTTCTTATTTCTTGAAGCTTTTCGTGAAATTCCATAACCCTGCTTATATTCCCTTGTTTATAATCTTAATTCCAAATCATATTTGATAGACCGAATTTGCGTATTCGGTCGGAGTCATGCCGGTTTTCGCCTTAAAGAGCTTGGAGAAATAATGAATGGAAGAAAAACCGAGCCGCTCCGCGATCTCGGTGAAATTAAGCGAGGTATCCCCGATCAGTCGCTTGGCTTCACCGATCTTCAGCGATAAAAAGTACGTAATGGGGCCGCATCCCACGCGCGTGCGGAATAGCGACTTCAGTTGGGTCACGCTGATCCCCGAAGCTTCCGCTATCTCCTCCAAGGTAAAGTTTTTGCTTAGGTTTTGCTTCAAGAATGCGGTGATCGAAAAGAACTGATCATCCTTAAAGTTTTCTTGATTTGAGGTGGTTGGTGCGATCCCCACGCGCTCTTTTTTTCGAAGAAGCTCAAGCAATAAAAGCTCTAAACGGTTTTTTAGCATCATCAAGGAAACGTCGTCCGCATCCTCTTTGGTGATATACCCAAGCTCTCCGCTCGCTTTGGAGACGTGGCGAAAGCAGCTGCTTCCCAAGCGCATAACGTGAGATAGCAAACGCTTTTCGGTGGCATCCAGTACGAATACGCGGTTATAAAGCCCCGTAAGCATAGCGGAATCGGTGTCAAAGCCAACGATATCGATGATCGCGTTTTCAACAAAACGACCAACGTGATAGGCGCGGGGGGCATACAGCATGGCTTCGCCCGCCTTCAAGGAATACACCTCTCCCTCTACCGTAATGTTAAAAATCCCTTTATCAACATAAACGAGCTCGGGAAAGCTATACGAATTTTCCCCTTTCGGCGTACGGTTTCTTATCGATACGTGCGCGCAAACGATCAGAGAATTTACCGAAATAGGGGTTGGAAACCGGTTTCGGTGGTATTCCATAAGAATCTCCTTAATTAGAATATATTTGCTTCTATTATAAAAGAAAAAGGACGCAAAGTCAACAAAAAGTACAAAAAAGCATCTCCTTTTGTACAAATAAAAAAGCGCAAAGGCATGCGCCCTTACGCTTTATTGACGGTTTTTGCGTATTCGGTAGGGGTGAGTCCTGTTTTTTCCTTAAACAGCTTGGAAAAATAGTGAATAGACGAAAAACCGAGGCGATCGGCAATCTCGGTAAAGTTCAGCGAGGTTTCGGTAATCAGATGCTTGGCTTCGCCGATCTTTAACGAAAGAAAATAGGAAAGCGGGCCGCACCCGATCTGCGTGCGGAAAAGCGACTTCAGCTGCGAAACGCTCATACGGTTGGCGGTAGCGATCTCCTCCAGCGTTTGCACCTTATCCAGATTTTTCTTTAAGTATTTCGCAACGATAAAAAACTGTTCTTCCTTGAAATTGGCGCGATTGGATGCGCCGGGGGCTTGAAGGGGCGCTTCCTCTTCGCGTCCGAGCTTTTGATACAAGCTGATCAAAAGAAGCTCCAGATTGTTTTTTAAGGCCATCAGATCAAGCGCAGAAGCATCCTTTCTGGCCGTTAGCCCCATTGTTTTCATTTCCGGGGAATTGGTCTTAAAATTGGAAAGGCCCAACCGCATGATCTGCGAAAGCAAGCGCCGCTCCGACGAGTCTAACGTAATTACGCGGTTATAAAGCGCAGAAAGATAGGGAAAATCGGTTTCAAAGCTGACAATGTCCAAAACCGCGCGGCTGATGCTTGCCCCGATATGATAAGCATTTGGCGGATAAAACACCGCTTGCCCCTCTTGAAGAAAAAAGAGTTCACCGTCTATCAGCACCCGCTGCTCACCCTTATCGACGTACAAAAATTCGGGAAAGGTGTGCCAATCACCTCTTGGCTGAGAGCCGGCCAATTCAATATGATAAAAGGTGACGGCGGTATGGACAGAAAAAGGAGAAGAGAGGGCGGTTTTGCTGTATTCCATTCTATTCCTCCTTTTTGCACCGATTTTATAAATTCCTATTCTTTTTGTATAAATACACCTATTGTCTTTTGTGTTACAATAGATGCAAGGCGACAAGCCTATTATAGTAATTTTTAACGAAATTGTCAAGAAGGGAACAACGAATATGGAAAAGTTTAAGCTGGGCCTTGTTGGATGCGGCGGCATGATGAAATCACACGTCAGCGCCGTTACTACGATGGATGAAGTCGAGATCGTCGCACTTTGCGATATCATTCGCGAGCGCGCTGAGGAGGTTGCCACGATTTTCCCGAACGCCTTTGTTACCACCGATTACCGTGAATTTGTTGGGAAGGTAGACGGCGTTTTGATCGCGCTTCCGCACGATCTGCACTATGAGTGCGGCGTGTTCTTTGCGAGAAACCATATCAACGTTTTGATGGAAAAGCCCCTTTGCAACACCGAGGAGGAATGTCTTTCGCTGATCGATATCTGCGAAAAGGAAAAGGTCACCCTGATGTGCGCCTATCCCGTTCGCTTCTGGGAAGGCATTGTAAAGCTGAAAGAAGAGCTTGATAGCGGCAAATACGGCCAGATCATGACGATGTCGGTCTGGACCGAGCAGCTGACCGGAGAGCATTATTTGGAAGAAAGCCCTCTGCCTTGGTTCAGCACCGCCCGTCTTGGCGGCGGCCAGTTCTTCAGCCACGGCTGTCACTACATTGATCTGATGCTGTGGTTCCTCGGAAATCCCGTAAAGGGTATGCACTTCGGCACCAGAAACGGCACGCCCTGGCTGCTGCGTGAAGGAACCAGTATGGCTTGCATCCAGTTTGAAAACGGTGTGCTTGGCTACCACGGCGCCACCTGGGGCGCCCGCGGCACGCGTTTGGCATACGATTTCCAGATCCATACCGAAAAAGGGATGCTGGATTACGATCACTACTTAGGGGAGATCCGCCTTTACGACGATAAGGCCCCCCACGTTCCCGGCGAGCTTGAAGAGCGCAAGGACGGTTATAAGCTTATCTGGAAGCGCCAGGGCGCCAGCAGTAAGCAGACCCAGTTCGAGATCGCGCACTTCGTTGACTGTGTACGCAACAACAAGATTCCGCTTACCAACGGTCGCGCAACGCTTCAAGGCCTTCGTGTTATTTGGAAAATGTACGAGGCCGAAAAGAACAACACCATCGCCGATCTGCGTGGTCTTGGCCTTGACCAAATCTAATAAAAAACCCGAAAAAGCCATATTTTATATGGCTTTTTTCTTTTTCTTCCAAAAAATAAACAGAACAGATAATACAAAAAATACAGTCTTTTTGTATAAATACAAGTCCTCGTCTTTTGTGCTACAATCTACTTGTAGGCAAAACGCCCACAACTAAGAATTTGCTTTTTTAGAAAGGAATAAAGAAAATGGAAAAATTAAGACTGGGTCTTGTCGGATGCGGCAACATGATGAAACACCACGTCAGCGGCGTCACCTCGATGGAGAACGTTGACATCACCGCCCTTTGCGATATCATTCGCGAACGCGCTGAGGACGTTGCCACCCTGTTCCCCGATGCCTTCGTCACCACCGATTACCGTGAGATCCTCGATCACGTCGATGCGGTTCTCGTTGCGCTTCCTCACGATTTGCACTATGAGTGCGGCGTATTCTTTGCCCGTAACAAGAAGCACGTTTTGATGGAAAAGCCTCTTTGCAACTCGGAAGAAGAGTGCCTTTCGCTGATCGATATCTGCGAAGAAAACGGCGTTAAGCTGATGTGCGGTTACCCCGTCCGTTTCTGGGAAGGTATCGTACGCATGAAGGAAGAGGTCGACAGCGGTAAATACGGCAAGATCATCATGATGTCGATCTGGACCGAGCAGCTGACCGGCTCTGCCGAGTTGAAAAGAATTCATCCTACCTGGGCTTATACCGCCCGTCTTGGCGGCGGCCAGTTCTTCAGCCATGGTTGCCATTACGTCGATATTCTCCTTTGGTTCCTTGGAAAGCCTGTAAGCGGAACCCATTTTGGTACCAAAAACGGTACGCCTTGGATGATGAAGGAAGGCACCAGTATTGCCAGCATGAAGTTTGAAAACGGCGCGCTCGGCTACCACGGCGCTACTTGGGGCGCCCGCGGCACGCATCTGGGCACCAACTTTCAGCTGCACACCGAGAAGGGTATGCTGATGTACGACCACAGACGCGGCGAGCTTCGTCTTTATGCCGGCGAGCTTCCGCACATTCCCGGCGGTCTTGATGACGTCGTTGACCGTTACACCGTGCTTTGGAAGCGTGAAAGCGAAAGAAGCAAGCAGACGCAGTTTGAGATCGCGCACTTTGCCGATTGCATCCATAACGACAAGGTTCCCTTCACGAATGGCCGCGCCGCTCTGCAGAGCCTTCGTTGCATCTGGAAAATGTACGATGCCGAAAAGACCGGAACGGTTGCCGACCTTCGCGGCCTTGGTCTTGACGAGATCTGAGCATAGAAAAAAGAAAAAACCGCAATTGCGGTTTTTTCTTTATTTTTTTGCTTTTTTAGAGGGCGCAATATTTAAAACGATGATGGAAGAAAGGATCAAAAGGATACCGAGGATCTTCAAAAAATCGTGGCTTTCGTTATAAAACAGAATGCCGATGACCGAACCGACCAAGGGCTCAACCGCAACCAATATGGCGGCACGCCCCGATTCCATTCCGCTAAGCCCGTAGGTATACAGGAAATACGGCATAACCGTACAAACGACGCAAATACCGAGGATCAGCAAAAGGATCGTGGGATTTGCGGCAACCATAACGGCGGTTTTCGAAAGATCCCCAAGAAAGGAAAGCGGAAGCGCGCTGATCAAAAAGGTGTAAGCGGTAACCGTGGAAGAAGGATACTTTTGCAACGCGAACTTACCGAAGATCGAATACAGCGCGTAAAAGAAGCCGGCGCCGATACCGGTCAAGAGTACAAGCGGTGAGAGGGGTTTGGTGGATTGCAGGATCCCCGCAACGAAGATACAACCGAGAAAGGTCATCACGAGCGCTGTGATCTTGCGGACGGTGATTTTTTCTTTAAAGAAGAGAAGCGAAAGGAGCATTACGAAGATCGGCGAGGTATAAAGCAACACCACGGCGATCGAGGATTCGCTTTTTACGACCGTATCGAAATAACAGACGCAGAACATTGTGGTACTGATCAAGCCGGTTCCGATAAACATCCAAATATCCTTAAGACGGATCTTTAAAAGCTTTGGATCTTTGATAAGAAGAACCGTCGTAAAGATCAAAGCAGAGCCAAGCATACGGACAGCCGCGATCTGCATAGAGGTAAGCCCCGCGGCCGACAGCTCGTTGACAAAAAGCCCCATGGCCCCCCAAAAGATGCCTGCGGCGATTACGATAATACTGGCTTTATGCTTATTCATAGCAAATCCCTCTCTTTTTCGTCAACGAGAAGAATATACAACTTTTTTGTCCTTCTGTCAAGTGATGGCGGCGTTTTTTGCTGAAAATGCACGTTTTTCTTTTCCAATCTCTGTTATGGATAAAATTCAGAAACTTTT
>JAZRFI010000089.1:0-10168 GCA_045661285.1 Eubacteriales bacterium
ATATCCTCGACGGCAAGCGTACGTGGCAGGAAGAACTTTCCCGTTCTAACCTGCGCCCCACCTTAAAAGACGCGGTAGCGGGCGACATCACGGCGGCTTTGCCGTATCGAACGATGGTGAATATCATCAACTTCATTCAGGCGGTCGACGAGGTCGTACCCGGCTTTGCCTCTTACGAAACGCTTCTGTATTCGCCCGAATTGAAGTTTTACAGCAACCGCGTAAAAATGGACGAGCGGCTGAATACCAATATTGAGGGGCTTTATTGCCTTGGGGATTCCAGCGGTTGGACGCGTGGGCTTATGATGGCGTCTGTTATGGGCGTTCTGATGGGCCGTATCTTTATGGAAAAAAATAATTAATATAGAGGAGAATACCTATGAACAGCCTTGCAAAATTCATCAAGACCCTGCCTTCCTGCGCCGAGGCGGAAAACTATGGCGTATATCCTGAGTCGGTCAACGAGGTAAACGGCGATTACGTCTTTATGGTTAAAGGCGAAGCAGACGATTATCTGGTAGCCACCGGCAAAGCCGCCGATAAGTTCGTTGGCAAGAAAAAGCTTTTTTCCAACTACAAGGTCATTGCCAAAACGCATGAGAACGCCATCGCTCTTCGCGAGATGTTCCCCTTTACCGCCCCCGTTCCGGTTCTGAAAAAGATGCGTTCCTTCGGTGTTGGTGACCGTCTTGGCATCGCGACCCCCGGCCATCTGCGCGTGTTCAAGGAATACGATACGTATCCGATCCTTGCCCAGCAGTCGATCCGTGAGCTGGATCTGACCGAAAGAACCTACGAAAACGTTCTGGATTGTGCCAGCTTCTACGTCTTCCGTGACGGGTATAAGGACGGCTTCGGTGCCGACGGCGACCACCTGAAGAAGGAAAAGGATATCGAGTACGCCCTCGGTCTCGGCTTTACCATGATCACCCTCGACTGCAGTGAGCATATCCGCGGCGGGGTAGAGAACCTCTCGCACGACGAGCTGGTTGCCGAATGTGAGCTTTCCGATGAGATGAAAGAGCGTTATCTCGGTAAGAGCTTCGACATCGAAGGCGAGATCCTTTCCTTTGATGAGGATGAGCTGCGCCGTTGCGTTCTGATCTACGGTGAGGCCGTTTCCTTCGCGATCGGTATTTACAACAAGTATTTCCGTGACGGTGGCGCCAACGCCGACTTCGAGATCTCGATCGACGAGACCGCTACCCCCACCTCGCCCCTGCAGCATTTCTTCGTCGCCAACGAGCTTGTTCTGGCAAAGGTTGACGTGGCTACGATGGCCCCCCGCTTCTGCGGTGAATTCCAGAAGGGCGTTGACTACATCGGCGATATCAACCAGTTCGAGGTTGAGCTGAAGACGCACGCCGCTATCGCCCGTCATTTCGGCTATAAGCTCAGTATTCACTCGGGCTCGGATAAGTTCTCGACCTTCGCCCTTATCGGCAAATACACGAAGGGTAACTTCCACGTAAAGACCGCCGGTACCAACTGGCTGGAGGCCATGCGCGCCGTTGCGACCGCGAAGCCCGATCTCTACCGCGAGATCCACGCCTTTGCCCTTTCGATGTTCTCTGAGGCGCAGAAGTTCTACCACGTAACCACCGATCTTACCAAGATCCCTGCCCTTGATACCCTTACCGATGCCGAGCTGCCTACGCTCTTCACCCAGAATGACGCAAGACAGCTGATCCACATCACCTACGGCTTTATTCTTACCGCAAGAGATGAGAACGGCAACTTTATCTTCAAGGATAGACTCTACAAGTTCTGGAGAGAAGAGGAGTCGGTCTATTCCGATCTGCTGTACGCGCACATCGGTAAGCACCTTACCCTTCTTTACGAGGGCTTTAAGGCCTAATTTATACAAAAAGCCGAGGGATCGTATATCCTTCGGCTTTCTTGTAAGTATAATGGAAAGAAAAGCTAAACGTTAAAAGAGGTATAGATATGGAGCTTAAGAAAGTAGCCACCGAGAAAGCGCCCGCCGCGATCGGCCCTTATTCTCAGGCAGTTATAGCCGGGGATCTTTTGTTCACCTCGGGTCAGATTCCCATTAACCCCGCCACGGGAGAGGTCGAGGGGGCAACGGTCGAAGCGCAGGCCGAGCAGGTTATGAAGAACCTTCGCGCGGTGTTGGAAGCGGCGGGAAGCGGCTTCGAAAAAGCGATCAAAACGACCTGCTTTTTGGCGGATATGGCCGATTTTTCAGCCTTTAACGCCGTATACGCCCAATATTTCACCACCTGTCCTGCCAGAAGCTGTGTCGCGGTCAAGGCCTTGCCGAAGGGTGTTCTTTGCGAGGTTGAGGTGATCGCGGCGCTGTAACGCCGTTTACGTAAAGGAGAAGCTATGACGTATCAGGAAATTCGTGAAAATGAAGCCATTAAGACCTATATAAAAGCGGCTGATGAATCACTTGAAGCCCTCGGGTATACCGAGCATTCGTTTGCGCACGTCGGTATGGTGGCCGAGCGGGCGGAATATATTTTGAAAAGCCTTGATTTTCCCGAACGGAAAATCGAGCTTGCCAAGATCGCCGCGTATTTGCACGACATCGGAAACCTCGTCAACCGTGTAGAGCATAGCCAAAGCGGGGCGGTCATGGCCTTTCGTATCTTGGATAAGCTCGGCTTTCCGCCCGAAGAGATCGCCGAGATCACGACGGCTATCGGGAATCACGACGAGGGGACCGGTGTTCCCGTTAACCCGATCGCCGCGGCCTTGATCCTTGCCGATAAATCCGACGTGCGAAGAAGCCGCGTTCGGAACGAGGATATCACCCATTTTGATATCCACGACCGCGTGAATTATTCGGTCACGAAATCCGAGCTGAAGATCAACGAGGCGAAAAGTCTTATCAAGCTGAAGCTTTCGGTCGATACGCGTATGGGCTCGATCATGGATTATTTTGAGATATTCATGGAGCGTATGATCCTTTGCCGTAAGGCCGCCGAAAAGCTGGGACTCCAATTCAAGCTGATGATAAACGAACAGCAGCTTATATAAAAAATGCCGCATTTTGCGGCATTTTTTTATATGTGCTCGTTTTTTTGCATGGGATTTTTTTGTTTTTTCTTATCTTCGGGGGAAAGGGGAGGGTGATCCTGCAAAAACCACAAAATCGCGCAACCGCCCCCGTAAAAGAGACCGGCAAGAATAAGATATTCGGTCATAAATCCTCACAAAATCAAAATTTGCAGCTTTGATACGAGCAAAAAGGAGAAATACGCCATAAAATAAGCCAAAACGAGGCGTAGTAAAAAGAAGAATAAAACGCCTCGTCTTCTTGAAAAACGCTTGGAAAAGAGAGAGGCGTACGTCGGGCAATGCAACATAAAGGTAAGCGAAGAAAGCGCGGTCGCGCTTGAAAAAAGCGAAGAGATCCCCCCGTCTTTCCCCAAGGCGAGGAAGCTAAGTATCCCGATAACACTTTCTTTCGAAAGGGGGGTGATACAAAAAAGCGTGACGATACGCCAATCGGTTATCCCCAAAGGGAAAAACAAGGGTAAAAGAGGGGAAGAAAGCAAAGCTAAAACGCTTTCTTCCTTTTCAAGAGTGTAGGTAAAGGCGGGGGTAACCGAAGAAAGAAGCCACACGCCGACTATACATAAAAAGACGGTAGAAAAGCAACGCTTAATCAGCCGAAAGCTAACCAAGAGGGCGTCGGATATACATTTCTCAAGGTTCGGTGGGCGATAAGGGAGGAGAATGAAGTAGTCCTCTTTTTTCGTAAGCGTTTTGGTGAAGAAGCGCGGTATTAGGGAAACCGCATAAAGTAAAAGGCAAAAAATAAAGGCAAAAAGCGCGGCTTGAAGCGGAAAAAAGAAGCCCGAGAGCAAAAGACAGGCGATGATATTTTCGTTTTGAGATTCATCTGCGAACGGCACCTTAAAAAGCAAATTTACACGCGATGCATATCCGCACTCCTTGTATAAAGAGGACAAAAAGAAAAAAGTCAAAACCATCGGGGTAAAGGATAACACCCGACCGCCCCCCAAAAGCAGACAATTAACGGTCAGTGATACGAGGGGCGCCGCCGCATCGCCGCTTTGGAGAAACAAAAGGAGCCGATCACCGAAACGCCCGATAAAGAGCGCAAGGAAACGGGAAATCGCAAGCGTTAGCGGGCCAAGTGAAAGGATAAAGAGTAAAAAAAGGGCAAAAAAGGGAAAAACACGGGCAAAGGGGCCGGATAAAAGAAACCGATCCGGAGAATAGAATTTTTGGCTCTCGTTACGGTGCAAAAAGGTTCTTTCGGCCAAAAGGATGGCCCTTTTCCGCCGAAAAAGGATCAACGCTTCGGCCTTTTCGGGCGATGAAGAAAGGACCGAAAGGGGAAAGGCTGCTTTTAATTCGTTTACCGTTTGAAGCGACGGTGATTCGGAAAGCCAAAATTCTTCCAGCATAAGCGCAAGTCTTGGGGAGGGGCGCTTTGAAAGAAAGGAAAGGGCGATTTTATAAAAATCGGGGGTCGCTTCTTGGGAAAAGGGGAGGTCTTTTGGGCGTTTTGGTTGTAAAAGTAGCTTTTTTAACGCGTCGCCCCCCTCTTTTTTCGGCGCGCATACCGCAACGACGGGGACGCCCAACGCCTCTTGTAACGCATTGGGGCGGATAGCTTGCGATCGGTTTATGTAGGCATCGCTTCCGCTTAACGCGATAACGGTAGGCAGACGTAACGTTAAAAGCGCCAATGTCAGATAAAGGCCGTTTGTAAGGCTTGCAAGATCAACGACGTTTAATATCGCGTCGGGGGGCGATTCCTTCAGGTATTTTAGCACCGCCCTTTCTTTATCGGTCGCCCCTGAAAGCGAATAGATTCCCGGAAGATCGATAAGCGAATGGGGCGTGCCCTCGATTTTTCCCAAAGCCGTGGGGATGCCGAGGGGGGAAGAGGTTGCGTGTCCTTTACATAAGAGGTTGAAAACAGCAGTTTTTCCCGCATTTTCGTTCCCAAGCAAAGCGTAGATCATTTTCATACCCCCTTTGCGGTTTCTTCATCAGTATATGCCGTATAGTGAAATTTCTTGAAGCTTGCATATTTGAGAAACAAGAAGGACAAAATCGGTATGTATAGGAGGATAGAGTATGAAAAAAATCTTGATTTACATGGTTACCCTGTTACTAAGCGCCGTACTGTTGGCCGCCTTACCCGTTAACGGGGAGGAAAAGATCTATGAAAGCGTCTTGCGCTTACACGTACTTGCCAATTCGGACGGGGAAGCCGACCAAGCCTTGAAGCTTTTGGTGCGCGATGAGATCTTAAAGGAATACGGCCCCCTTTTGGCTAAAGAAGGGGATATAGAGGGGAGTATCGAAAAAATCAACGCGCTTTTACCCGCCGTTCAAAAAACGGCAGAGGAGGTGGTAAAAAGAGAAGGCTACGCATATACTGTATCTTGTAGCTTCGGGGAAGAAAAATACCCCGAAAGACAGTATGGGGACTATGCTTTCCCGGCCGGCACCTACCTTTCCCTTCGTATCTCGATCGGGGAAGGGGTAGGGCAAAACTGGTGGTGCGTTCTTTTCCCCCCGCTTTGCCTTGATATGGCAAAAGGGGAGGTTCTCACCGACGATGCCTTGGCCGTTGGGCTTACCTCAGAAGAATATAAGCTTATCAGCGGAAGTAAAAACGGCGGATACCTGCTGAAATTCAAAGCGCTTGAACTCTTGGAGGGCGCCTTTAGATAGAAAGGGATTTTTTTATGACCTCGTTTGCCGAAATTCCAACCGCGACCTTTGAGCTTCGCCCCTTTTCGGTGGTGGGAAACGAAAAAATGATCCTGACCGCTATGAAACGGGACGGAAGCTGCAATCTTATGACGGTCAGCTGGGGTGGCTTCGGTGTGATGTGGGGAAGCCCGGTTGTTTTCTACGCCGTTCGCCCCGAGCGGCATACCTTTTCTTTTACGGAGGAGGGGGAGAAGATCTCTCTTTCGGTTCTTGAAACCAAGTACGCCCCCATCCTTTCGTATTGCGGCACGCATAGCGGCAAGAATGAGGATAAGCTGAAGGGTTCGGGTCTTCATCCGATAAGGCTTTTTAACGGGCATCTGGGATATGAGGAGGCGCGGCTTATCATAACCGCCAAGAAATGCTATTCCGCCCCGCTTGATAAAGAAGGCTTTAAGGAAAAGGAATACACCGAACGGTGGTACCGAGAAAAGGGCGGATATCATACGCTGTATTTTTCCGTGATTGAAAAAATATACCGAAGAAATTAAGGGGCATAGCTCCTTTTTTTCTATTGCAAAGACGAAGAAAAGATGTTATAATAGGGAAGAGAAAGCAGAAAGGAGAGAACTATGGCAGACGGAAAGATCACGCGCCGTGAGATCGTATATAACCGCAAAGCACGCCACGATTATTTCGTAGAGGAAACCTACGAGGCCGGTATCTCTCTTTTTGGGACCGAGATCAAATCGATCCGCGCGGGCACCGTGAATCTCAAGGATTCCTACTGTACGGTAAAGGACGGAGAGCTTTTTGCCTGCGGCGTTCATATTTCCCCTTATGAAAAGGGAAATATCTTTAACAAAGACCCGATGCGGGATAAAAAACTTTTGATGCACAAAAAAGAGATCTTAAAACTTTTCGGTTATATTTCCCGTGACGGATATACCCTTATCCCCCTATCTCTCTATTTCCTCGGCTCTCACGTGAAAATGGAGATCGGGCTTTGCAAGGGTAAGCATCTCTATGATAAACGCGAAACGCTGGCTAAAAAAGAGGCTGACCGCACGATGGAGCGTGCGATGAAGGAGAGGAGAAAAGAATGATCACCGTTAAAGAAATTTGCTTAAAAGACCTGTATCCCTGCCTTGAAAATGGGGAATGTAACCCCCGTCTCGTTTGCTATTTACAAGAAGATCTGCCCGCAATGCGCCCCTTTTCGGCGGCTCGCCCCGCGATGATGGTGATCCCCGGCGGCGGATACACCCACTTCGGGATGAAAGAGGCAGACCCCGTAGCGCTGGAGTTTATGAACCAGGGCTTTCAGGTATTTCTCCTCTTTTATTCGTTAGAGCCCTATCACTATCCCCAGCAGGTGCTGGAGATGGCCGCGGCGATGAACTATATCCACGAAAACGCCGAAGCGCTTTCGGTCGATAAAGAAAAGGTCGGTATGATCGGCTTTTCGGCGGGCGGGCATATGGTCGCCTCGTATTCGACGCATGCTTGGCGCCCCGAGATCCAAGAAAAGATTAAGGCTCCCGCGGCTAACGCCGCGATCACCGGCTACGCGGTGATCGAGAACCATTCCTGCATCAATATTTTTGCGGGGAAAACCGAGATGAGCGAAGAAGAACGCCTTTTCTTCTCCCCCTCGGCCAATATCAATTCGATGACCCCGCCCACCTTCCTTTGGCACACCGCCACCGATCCGGGGGTCAGCGTGCTGAATTCGATCGAGTACGCCTCGGCTCTTATTAAAAAAGGCATCCCGACCGAGCTGCACGTCTTCCCGAAGGGGCCCCACGCCCTTTCGACCGCGACCCGCCAATCGGTCGCCGATCCGCACGGTGAGATCGCCGAAGCGGTACACAGCTGGATCCCCTTGGTGATGAAGTGGCTGGAACAGCTGTTTAAGCTGTAAAATAACGGGGCATTTTGCCCCGCCCTACGGGCCCGTAATGGTTTCGACGGGGATTTTGAGGTATGATAAGCGCGGCGGGCCGGATAATCCCGTAAAACTGTCCACCTTAAACAATAAACGACAACAGAACTGTTGCTCTGGCTGCTTAATTGCAGTGCCGCGGTTTTTTAACCGCCCGTTTCCGTCGGGAGGATCACGGCCCGACCGAAGCGTCAAATCAGTGATAAACGTGCATCGGCCTTTCGCCCTTGAGCCGATCATGCATAAAAGGGCTACCCTTGTAAAGAGCCTGTCTGTCGGCGCTTTGCGGGGGGAATGTAAAGGATAGACTGTCCGCGAAGAAAGTTATATCAAGAGGTTTTCGGACAGGGGTTCGACTCCCCTCGGGTCCACCAAAAAGAAAAGACCACCCATCGGGTGATCTTTTCTTTTTGGTACCCTCGTTGGAGCGAACACCGCGCCGTAGGCGCAGGGGTTCGCATATCCCGCGAAGAGCGGCGGTAGCTTGCTGACCGACGGCAAGCGGGAATATCTTCGCCAAAGGCGAAACTCCCTGTTTCACACCACCCATCGGGTGGCTTTTCTTTTTGGTGGACTCATGGAAGAACCCCCTCGCTTTGCGGATACACAAAAGGGAAGAAAGCGTACCGATTCTTTTTTCTTTATTTTATGAAATGCTTTACATTTATGAAAAGCGGTGCTATAATCAAGGCGTACAACAAGAAAAGAGGCGAAGAAAATGCGAAGTGCAGGGCAAGCCAAAACGATTAATATGACCAAGGGACCGATGTTCCTTCCTATTATACGGTTTATTTTACCCTTAATGGCGACAGCGCTTCTGCAGCAATTCTACCATTCGGCCGATATTATAACGGTAGGCTATTCTCCCGAGCCGGATGCCGTTGGCGCCATTGGCTCCACGTCGAATTATATTGCCTTGATAAGAAACCTTTTCATCGGCTTTTCGGTAGGGGCGAACGTCGTCGTTGCCAAATATATCGGAATGAAAAACGGGGAAAAGGTATCCCGCGCGGTGCATACCTCGCTTTGTATGAGTATTTTGCTTGGCTTTATCGGTATGCTTTTGGGAATTGCCTTTGCACGCCCGGTTTTGGTAGCGATGGGGCTTTCGGGAAAGCTGCTTTCCTTAGCGCTCTCGTACGCCTATATTTGTATGCTCGCCCTCCCTGTGCTCTCCTTAACCAACTTCCTTTCGGCGATCCTTAACGCGCAGGGAAACGCCAAAACGCCGCTTTACGTGCTGTCTCTTACCGGCCTTTTGAACGTTGGGTTAAATCTGCTTTTCGTGTTCGCTTTCGGGATGTCGGTCGAGGGGGTTGCGATCGCGACCGCGGCCTCCAATCTCGCTTCGGCGGTCATTTTGTGGATATACCTCTTAAAAAATGGGGGAGAGTGCGCCATCGTTCTTCGCAAGCTTCGCTTTTCACGCGATATGCTTCGGGAGATTACAAGGATCGGTTTGCCCGCAGGGATTCAAAGCTCTCTCTTTTCACTCTCCAATCTGTTGATAAATGCTTCTATCATCGAGGTGAACAACGCCCTTACGCCCGCGGGTAGCGCCTACGCCCCTATTATTAAGGCGAACTCTGTCACCTCGGATATTGAATGCTTTGTTTTTGCCGCGCTCAACACGATCACAACGGCGGCAAGCGCCTTTGTGGCGCAGAACGTAGGTGCCAACGATTATCGGCGCGTAAGATCCGCCTTTTGGCAAACAACCCTTGTCGGTGTTTTGATCGCTCTTACCATGTCTTGCGCCGTGGTGCTTTTGCGCGATCCGCTTTTGGCCCTTTATGGGATCGTAGACGGCGAGGATACGCTTTCCCACCTTGCCTATTATGCCTCCGAGAGCCGTGTTTTTCTGAAATGGACGCTGTTTTTGCCCTTTGCCGTGATGAACGCAAGCGCCGGTACGATACGGGGCATGGGAAAATCGACGACCGCCGCGATGTTCGCCTTCTTCGGGACCTGCGTATTCCGCGTTATTTGGATCTTTACGGTGTTTGAGTATTTTAAAAACCTTGAATCGATTTATATTTCCTATCCGATTTCTTGGTTTATCACCGGCGGCGTTTCTTTTGTGTTCGCCATTATACTTTTGCGGAAAAAGCTTTCAAAGGATCGTATGGGAGAACCCCTTTCCAAAGAGGTCTTGAGCGTATGAAAGAGAAAAGAGCGCATAAGCGCTCTTTTTCTTATTTCTCCCAAGGGAAAGTATATTGCGTAAGGCCGTATTCGTCACGCACGCGAAGCATTTCGGCCTGAACCGATTCGTTGATCGGTACGCCGCTCTCGCGACGAGAGAGCCATACCTCGTGCTCTTTTTCTCCGGCGGTGTAGATCCGCTCGGCATCCGGGGCCTTTTTCGAGGCGCGCATCGCGCGCAGGATGTCGCCGCTCTTCTTGCGGCACAGCGCTTCACCGAGGAAGTGGTCGGTATCAATGGCGATGAAATAATGGCCGAGGTGGTAGGGGCGGATGTTTCCGTTTTCGTCCTTGCCGTCAAGATCCTTGCCGTACATACCGTCCTGCAAAACGGCTGAAAGCATTTCA
>JAZRFI010000090.1:0-7588 GCA_045661285.1 Eubacteriales bacterium
GATCTTTGAGGTTGGAAAACTGCGTTTTCCTTCCGTGAAGTATTGTGTTTGTTTGCTATCCTCGTTTGTCCCCTCTCGACGTACCCTCGTACGCCTTCGGGGGACAAGCGAGAATTTCTGCGCCAAACCCCCTCGCTCTCTTCGCTTCGTGCTTTGCGGGGCGGTGTCAAAGCATCATATCCTTTTTCCTTTCGTACAGCCGCCCCGACGTTGTTCTTGCATTTTCCTTGGCGGTATGCTATGATAGAAAAGAAAGCGTCTTTCCGAAAAAGCAAGGAGATTTGTGTATGGGTCAACCGATAGAAAGCATCCCCCTTTTTGATGCCGAAAGCTTTTTCCCGAATGGGGAAAAGGTCTATATCCATCTTTCCACCGAATTTCCCGATTACGTTGGGGTCATGCATCGCCACGAGTTTATCGAGGTCGTGTATATCCTTTCGGGAGAGGCGGTGCATACGGTGGGGGATAAGGAATACACCGTGCGTTGCGGTGACATCACGCTGATCAATTGCGGCGTTCCCCATAAGTTTACCCCGGTTGAAAACGAAAAGGAAAGCTTTGTGGCGTATGACCTTATGTTTATGCCCGACTTTTTTGATGCCGCCAGTATTCGTATGACCAACTTCGAGGCGCTTCGCAACAGCTTTTTGTTTTATTCACTCTTCCCCACCGAGCAGTCGTCCTCGCCCGATATGTACGTCCCCGCAAAGAAATACGCCGCGTACGGCTCGCTTTTCACCGAGATCTATCAAGAATACACCGCCAAGGAAAAGGGGTATATCGAGCTGATCCGCGCCTACGTTATCGAGCTGATCATTCGCCTTTTCCGCGATATTGAAAAGGAAGGAAACGCCCTTCTTTCGCAAAACAAGCGCGAGACCGTGCAGCGCGCGGTACAGTATATCGAAGAAAACTACAACCTCAATCTCTCGGTAGACAAGATCGCGGCGCAGGTGTTTTTGGGCCCCGATTACTTCCGCAAGCTCTTTAAAGAGGTCACGGGTCTGCCGGTTTCCGCCTTCCAGCAGCAGCTGCGGATCGACGAGGCGTGCAGGCTGCTTCGCACCACCGATATCCCCATTAAGGACATCGGGCCCGAGGTGGGGTATAACGACCCCAAATCCTTCTACGAGATCTTTAAGAAGCTGGTCGGCAAAACGCCGAAGGAATATAAAGAAAACCGATAACCGCCAAATCCCCCAATAAAAAAACCAAATTCCCCAATGACAGCCCCTTTCTTTGTATGTTATAATGATTATAACGAAAAGAAAGGGGTTTTTTATGTCTATTCAAACCGTACTTGGCGAATTAGCGTCCGAAAACGCGGGGATCATCACACCCCACGAGCATATTTTTATCGAGCTTACCGCCTTTTTTGAAGAGGAGCCATTAAGGGATTGCGAAAGCCCCGCCACCGCCCCCGTCACCATGGATAAGCTGGCGATTCTCAACCGCCACCCTTACGCCTTAAAGGATAATCTCCGTATGGACGATTACGAGACCCAAAAGAAAGAGATCCTTCGCTTTAAGAATGCGGGCGGCAGAACGATCGTCGATGCCACCATGCCCGGCATCGGTCGTGACCCCCACATGCTTCGTAAGATCAGCGAGGCGACCGGGATCAACGTCGTTATGGGTACCGGCTATTACGTCGCTTCGACCCACCCCGAGGAAATGAAGCAAATGAGTGAAGAAGAGATCGCCGAGATGATGGTCAAGGAGATCGAGGAGGGGGCCGAAGGAACCGATATCCGCGCGGGCGTTATCGGCGAGATCGGCATCAGCGAGGTCTTTAACGAGGAAGAGCGCCGCGTTCTGCGCGCTTCGGCCATCGCGCATAAGAAGACCGGGGTTGGCGTTCTCGTCCACATCAACCCTTGGAAGCAGTTCGGCATCGAGGCGGCCGACATTCTTCTTCGCGGCGGCGTTGCCCCCGATAAGATCGCCATTTCGCATGTTGACGTTGAGGACGACCTTGATTATATGAGAGAGCTTCTTCGCCGCGGCGTTTATATTGAATTTGACAATTTTGGTAAAGAATACTATGTAAATCGCGAATCAAGGCGTGACGGCTACGGGCTGTTTGTCCGCGATACGCACCGCGTACAGTGCCTGAAAACGCTGATCGACGAGGGCTTTGGCGCCCAGCTGCTCATCAGCTGCGACGTATGCTTGAAGAGCTGCTTGCGTACCTACGGCGGCTACGGCTACGACCACGTGCTGGTCAACATCGTTCCCATGATGCAGGACGAGGGGATCAGCGACGCCGATATCCACCGTATGCTTTGCGAAAACCCGTTGCATTTCTTAAATAAGTGAGGATTTTGACATGGAAGAAAAGAGAATCCGTATTCCCGACGAGGAATTTGCCGAAAGAGTAAAAAAGGTCCAAGCGAAAATGAAGCAAGAGGGCTACGAGTTCCTTCTTTGCTACGGCAACGAGGCCGAGCCCCAGTTCGTTCGCTATTTCAGCGACTACTGGCCCTCCTTTGAAACCGCCGGGGTTCTGATCCCGCAAGAGGGCGAGGCCAAGCTTCTTATCGGCCCCGAAAGCTATACCTACGCGGCCGACCGCTCGCGCATTAAGGATATCCGCCTTTTGAAGGCCTTCCGCGAATCCTCCGAACCCGAGTACCCCGGCAAAAAGCTCTCCACCTTCCGCGAGGTGTTTGAGGAATGTATGCCCGGTGTAAAGATCACGAAAATGGGCGTTGCCGGTCTGCCGCTTTTGACGGTCGGCATCTACCGCGATCTTATGGAGAACCTTTCACAGTACGGCGAGGTAGAGCTGAAGAAGGCCGACGATACGGTGGCTTCTCTGCGTATGTATAAGACCGAAAACGAGCTGGCCTGCATGCGCGAGGCGGCGCGCATCACCCGCCAGACCTTTGATTACGTGCTGGAGAACGTGCGCGTTGGGATGACCGAAACGCAGGTCGTCGGCCTTGCGCTTGGCAAGATGCACGAGCTGGGCGCCGAGCGGGAAAGCTATCCGCTTTGGGTGCTTACGGGTGACGGGTCGGATCAGGCGATCAGCCGCCCCCGCCAAAAGGTGATCAAGGAGGGGGATATGACCTTCTTGCAGATCGGCGCGCGGTACGAGGGCTACGCTTCCTCGATCGGTCGCCCGATCGTATTCGGCAAGGCGACCCCCGAGCAAAAGCGCTTGATCGAGGCGGGCTACACCCTGCAAGAAAAGATCCTAAGCTTCACCAAGGCGGGCGTTCCCGCCAAGGCGGTGGCCGAATACCATTATCAGCTGCTTACCGAAATGGGGCTGACCGACCATTACCTCTACGGTCCCTTCCACGGCAACGGCTTAATGGAGGGCGAGGCGCCGTGGGTCGAAACCAATTCGGATTATCTCTTGGAAGAAAATATGACCTTCTGCTCCGACCTCTTCCTCGGCTCGCACGAAACGAAGCGCGGGCTTCGCATTGAGGACGTCGTACGCATCACGAAGGACGGCTGCGAAAACCTTACCCATTACCCGAGAAAATTATTTGAAATTCTTTAATAAAACAAAGGAGACATTTGCCGATGAAACTGCGTGAAAAAATGTGGCTGTGGGGACATCCCGAAGGCCGTTACAACGAAGAGGTTCTTGAAAAGATCGGTCTACCCGACAGATCGCGTATGACCCCGATGGAGGGTTGCCTCTATCTTGGCGTTCGCAACGTCTTTATGGTACCGGTTGGGGTAGACGTAAACCACCGCCAGTACAACAAATCCTTTACCACCCTGCGCCAGGTAGGCTGGGACGTGTACGACGCCGCCACCAACCCCGACGCGATCGACCCCTATATCGCCGAGTCGGCCGATTTCCCGAACATCGGTTGCGTAGTATTCGACGACTTCCAGAGAAAGGATCTTTATAAGCAGATCAACATCGACGATCTTTACGAGGTCAAGCGCCGCTTAAAGGAAAACGGCCCCCGTCCGCTTGATATGTGGATGGTTCTTTACACCCACGAATTCGGTCTGGATGAGGAAAAGGATACCGACTTCATGCGCTACATCAAGCCCTTCGACGGCATCATTATGTGGAACTGGCGTGAACGCGAATACAAGACCATTCCCGAAAAGTGGGAGATCTTCAAGAAGATGACCCCCACCAACCGCCGTATGTTCGGTTGCTACCTCTTCAACTTCGGAGAGGGAAAGAAGGCCACCGGCGAAGCCGTAAAATGGCAGCTTGACTGGTATCTTGAAAAGCTGCTTGCCAAGGAAGCCGAGGGCATCGTTTTGCACACCAACACGATGGCCGACCTTGATTATGAAGCCTACGACGCCGCCCTTGAATGGATGGCCGAGCACGCCGACGACGAAATTCCCGACTGATTTTAAACAAAAAGAGCCGCAGAAAATCTGCGGCTCTTTGCTTTTGGGTTACAACGCTTCTTGTCCTTTTAGATTTATAATTTCCTTATTCTTCTTCTGCGCATAGTTGTAGGCAACGGCAGTTCCGCTTTTCGGCTGATAGTCTGTTAAAGCCCGCCTGCTGCTTTTTCTTTTTGGCGGAACATACTTTTCATCGAAGTACACAACGCAAAAATCCGATTTGTTTATCATTTCCCGATTGCGTTCCACATAGGAAGCTTTGCCCGCGTTTCCCATATGTTCGGGGAAGTAAGTATCTTCATAATGCTTAAGCAAACTGACTTTATACCAATCGGGGATACGTTGAAACGCTGACCTCACATAAACACGCTTTATGTGGGGATATTTTTCTTTCAAAGCGGTAACGGTTTTGTGGCATAAGTCATCAAATTCGCTTCTGCTGCCGAAATAAAAGAGATCGACCGATTTTTTTGTTATTAAGGCTTCGATCTCTTTTGTAAGTCTTTCAATCAGCTTCGGCGTTTCATTTATCTTCCTGTGTCCAAAAAAGCAACAAGAATATCTTTTTCGTTCTTCCATAGCATCACCGCAAAATATTGTAGATATACAGTATATCCATTTGAAACATTATAACACATATTTTCGCTAAAATGAATACATAATATGTTTATTTTGGGGTGATTTTATGGCTATTAAGAGTGTTTCGATAAGAATTGAGGAAGAAATGTTAAATAAAATCGCTTACGTTGCGGATTACGAGGGCAGAAGCGTGAACAGCCACGTTCTTGTTTTGATCCGGGAAAACATCAAAGCGTTTGAAGAAGCAAACGGGGCAATCGAAGGAAACATAGATCCCGACGTGAATGTAAAACCTACTCGCAAGTAAAAAAAGGTGTAGCCGCGAATGGCTACACCTTTTGTATTCTTTTTCAAATCATTGGTTGAGCGCTTATTTTTGTATGGCCGGATCGTCGCTGATCTCCAGAAGATAATCGACCGAAACCCCGTGAAAGGCCGAAAGCTTGATCAGAATATCAGTGGGAATATCTCGTTGCCCCAGCTCGTAATTGCTGTAAACCTGCTGCGAGCAATTGAGGGCGCGTGCTATGTCCTTTTGCGTCAGATCCTTGTCCTCGCGCAGATCCCGTATCCGTTTATAAACCATCGCGTCATCCCCCTTCTCGTTTTAAAAAATTATAACAAACCGCAAAATGCAGTATTGACATTTACCGCAAATTGCAGTAGACTGTCGGTATATAATTTGTTTTTGGGAGAGGAAAACGAATGGAAATTTATTTATGTGTAATTTTGTTTGACGGATTTGCGGTAGGAACTCTCCTTTGGGTTTTTATAAAAGCGGTGCTTGGGGATACGCGCTTGGCAAGGTTGCTTGCTTTGATAGGGGCGATTGGTGGGGGTTTTGCCTATTTTCGGTGGTGCATCGTGCTTCTTGTTTCCGAAGAAGTGAAAGAAATTTGTTTTCGGCTCGTTTGCTTTGCCCCGGTTCTTTTTGTAATTGCGCTTTGTTTAACCGATCATCTGTTCAAAAAGGACGACGAATAGCTCGAAAAAACTTTTTTCGAAGGCTTGTTTCGCGGTGGAAAAGCCGCAAAAAGAAAAGAGATGCAATCGCATCTCTTTTTCTTTTTTTAATTTACTTGTTTTGGATATGCACGTCGAGCTGGTGGTAGGGGATCTTGATGCCCGCTTCGTCAAAGCGGCGCTTTACGGTTTCCAAAAGGTCGAAATGCACGGTCCAGTAGTCGGCGCTTTCCACGAAGACGCGCACCGTCAGCTTGATCGAATGCTCGCCAAGCTCGCTAAGGCGGACAAAGGGGGCGGGGTCCTTCAAAACGAGCGGATGCTCTTGGCATACCGCCGAGGCGATCCCCTTCGCCTTTTCAAGATCGGTGTCGTAGGCGATCGAAAAGACGGCTTCCACACGGCGGGTCTTTTGTAAAGAATAATTTACGATAGTGCCAGAAGAAAGCGATCCGTTCGGGATATAGATGATTTTATTGTCGGGCGTGCGCAGCTTGGTGTTGGTGATATGGATCTCTTCCACCGTGCCCCCGAAGCCTTGCGCCTCGATATAATCGTCGATGCGGAAGGGGCGGGTAAGCAGAATGAGAACGCCGCCCGCAAGGTTTGAAAGCGCGCCGTTTACGGCAAGGCCGAGCCCAACGCCCAGCGAGGCAATAAGGGCGGTAAGCCCACCCGTATCAATGCCGACGTAGCCGATGAGGCAAACGGCGACAACGATCTTCAATCCGATCTTTACGGCGTAGGATACCGTACGGCTGACGGTTTTGTCGGCGTGCTTCCTTTCGGCCGCCTTTTCGATCCGCCGCGCGAGGAAATTGATAAGCTTAAACGAGATGAAGAGAAGAATGAGCGCCACGAGAAGCTTGATTCCCGCGGTGGTTGCCCAGTTGACGACGGTGGTTAACAGCGCTTGCCAATCCATATTTTTCTCCTTGCTTTTTTATTTGGGAAACGCCCCGCCGCCCCTTTTACGGGGCTTTTTCGGTTGGCTTTTTGATGGGGGCTTTGTTGGTTGCGGCCGCCTTTTTGGCGGTAGGTGCCGCCCTTTTGGGCGCCGCTTGTTTCGCGGGCGACTTGGCCTTTGTCTTGGCAACCGCCAAAGAAGCCTTTGCCGAGGGCTTTTTCTCCCTTTCGGGGCGGGCGGCGTTTTCCTTTGCGCCCTCTTTTCTTTTGAGGGCGGCCTTTTTGGTCTTTTCTTCCCCAAAGGATTCGCGGAAGGCGACCTCAAAGCCCGCTTCCATTTCCTCTATCGAAACCGGAGCGGGAAGGGCGGGGCGCTTGCCCCTGCCGAGCTTCAGCTTTTGCTCAAAGCTCATGCGGATGCGGTACGCGAGCCACTCCTTTTCCATGCGAGCGCGAAGCAGATCCGCCCAGAAATCGCCGCGCTTCATCATCATTGAAAGATTATCGAGGATCCCGTCGAGGATCCCTTGCCCCGGTTGCTCGGAAAGCACCATAAAGGGCTCTTTTTCGGCGTAATAAAGCTTGATACGGCGGGCGCAGGGCAGCTCGGGAAAGATGAATTCCATTTTAAAAACGGGAAAGCCGTCGGTATCGTCGCAGAATTCCCCGCGCGCTCGCAAAAGGTAGCTTTCGCCCCGAACCGTCACTACGTTTTCGACCAAATCCGAAAAGCCGATGCCGATGCGATAGCTTTCGTTCCCCTCCTTGATATAGGCGTAAAGCTTTTTGTCAAACACGC
>JAZRFI010000091.1:0-3595 GCA_045661285.1 Eubacteriales bacterium
CCGCCGACGTGATCGTATTCCTTTGCGATATCCACGCGGGGGTTACGGCCGATGACCGTGATATCGCGGTGTATCTCAAAAAAAGCGGGAAGCCGATCCTTTTGGCCGTTAATAAGGTCGATAAGGTCGGGGCGTTGCCGCGGGAGATTTACGAATTTTACGAGCTGGGGCTCGATCATGATCCGATTGCGATCTCCTCGCTTCACGGCTCGGGTAGTGGCGATCTTTTGGATGAGATCGTCAGCGCCTTGCCCCCCGAAGTGGTGGAAGAGGAGGCTGAGGGCGTTATCGGCGTTGCCGTTATCGGAAAGCCGAACGCCGGCAAATCCTCTATCGTCAACCGTCTCGTTGGGGAAGAAAAGCACATCGTTTCGGATATTCCGGGTACGACGCGCGATGCTGTCGATACCGCGTTTTCCAACGAACACGGAAGCTTTAACTTTATCGATACGGCGGGTATTCGCCGTCAGAGCAAGGTGGAGGATCGCATCGAAAAGGTCAGCGTTCTGCGCGCCAAGACCGCAGTCGAGCGCGCCGACGTTTGCCTTTTGATGATCGATGCTTCCCAAGGCATTACCGAGCAGGACGAGAAGATCGCCGGCATCGCGCACGAGGCGGGGAAGGCGACCATCATCGTCGTCAACAAATGGGATCTCGTTGAAAAGGATAACGGCACGGTTAAGGAGTTTACCGACAAGATCCGCTTGGCGCTGGCGTACATGACCTATGCGCCCATCCTCTTCGTTTCGGCTAAGACCGGTCAGCGGACGCATCTCTTGTTTGAAAAGATCGTCGAGGTTTATCAGTCGGCTAAGCGCCGCGTTACGACGGGTATGCTGAACGATCTGTTGAACGATGCGATCATAAGGGTTCAGCCGCCCTCCGACAAGGGGCGCCGCTTGAAGATCTATTATATGACGCAGCCTGCGGTATCCCCGCCGACCTTCGTCATCTTCTGCAACAGTGCCGCGCTCTTCCATTTTTCTTATCAGCGCTATCTTGAAAACTGTCTACGTGAAAGCTTTGGCTTCGAAGGCACACCGATCAAGATCGTCATTCGCCAGAAGGGTGAGGAGATCCCCGACAATCTGTAAGACGGGATGCTTCATCCGCTTATTTTGAGGTATATCTATGTTTATCGATTCGATTAAAATTTACGTAAAGGCCGGGGACGGCGGTAACGGTGCCGTAACCTTCCACCGCGAGAAATACGTGGCGGCGGGCGGGCCCGACGGCGGCGACGGCGGAAACGGCGGTCACGTCATTTTCCGTGTAGACAAGGGGGCCAACACCCTGCTTGCCTTCCGCTATAAGCGCAAGTTCGTGGCCGAAAGCGGGGACGGCGGCCGTGGCGATAAGTTTCACGGCAAAAGCGGAGAATCGCTGTATATCCCCGTACCGCAGGGCACCCTGATCCGTGAAGCGGAGACGGGGAAGATCATTCACGATATGTCTGACGGCGAGGATTTCATCATCTGCCGCGGCGGTCGCGGCGGCTGGGGCAACCGCCATTTCGCTACCCCCACGCGCCAGATCCCGCGCTTTGCCAAAAGCGGGACCCGTGGGGAAGAGCGAGAAGTGCTTTTAGAGCTGAAAATGATCGCGGACGTGGGGCTCGTCGGTTTCCCGAACGTGGGAAAATCGTCGCTCCTCTCCCGTCTTTCTGCCGCAAGACCCAAGGTGGCCGACTATCATTTCACCACCCTTTCGCCGAATCTTGGCGTCGTTCCCGCGGGGGACGGTGGCCACGGCTTCGTGATTGCCGATATCCCCGGGCTTATCGAGGGCGCGGCGGACGGCTTGGGGCTTGGGCACGATTTTCTTCGCCATATTGACCGCTGCCGTTTATTGCTTCACGTGGTGGATATTGCGGGCACCGAGGGCAGAGACCCCAAAGAGGATCTTGATAAGATCGACCGTGAGCTTTCGCTTTACAGCGAAGAACTTGCGAATCGCCGCCAGATCGTGATCGCCAATAAGAGTGACGCGATCGACCGCGAGGATCCCGCGGTAAAAGAATTCGAGGAATACGTTTCTTCTCTTGGTAGACGCCTGATCTTCGTTTCGGCCGCCACCGGGGAAGGGCTCCGCGAATTGGTCAGGGCTACCGAAGAAGCGCTCGTCGATCTGCCGGGCATTACGGTATACGAGCCCGAGGTCACGATGGAGGAACGGACGACCCGCGGCGCGGGGCAAAAGGAAACGACCGTTCGCCAAGAGAATCGCGTCTTCTTCGTCGAGGGCGAGTGGCTGCGTAACCTGTTGGGGCAGGTCAACTTTGAGGATCGCGAATCGATCGCCTTCTTCCAGCGTATTCTCTTAAAGGAGGGGATCATCGATCGCCTGCGTGAAAAGGGGATCGAGGAAGGCGAGCTGGTCAATATCTATGATTTCGAATTTGAGTTCTACGATTAAGGGCTATCGTATGTAGGCATAATCGCAAATAAAAAGGAGTTACATTGCTTTGGCAGTGTAACTCCTTTTACCTTTTTCGTATTCTATCTTTTTATTTTAAATAAGCGTAATGGATTTGATGCGCTGAATAACGCGCGGGCGGTCGTTGTAATCGGTGGGTACCGAAGCAATACGGTCTACGGCCTCAATTCCTTCGATCACCTTCCCGAAGGCGGCGTATTGCCCGTCAAGATGCGGGGCGTCGGCGTGCATGATGAAGAACTGCGAGGAAGCGGAATTGGGGTTCATCGCGCGTGCCATCGAAAGAACGCCGCGGGTGTGGCGAAGATCGTTCTTGTGACCGTTGGCGGCGAATTCGCCGACGATATTCTCCTTCGCGCCACCCATGCCGGTGCCTTGGGGGTCACCGCCCTGGATCATAAAGCCGGGGATCACGCGGTGGAAGATCAGGCCGTCGTAAAAGCCTTCCTTCACCAGCTTTTCAAAATTCGCGACGGTTTTGGGGGCAATTTCGGGGTACAGCTCTACTTTCATCGTGTCGCCGTTTTCCATTTCAATGAGTACCATGATATTTCTCCTTCATATTTTAAAGTTTTATGGAATATACTAACGCTAAAAAGCGAGGTATAGCGATGGAACTGAAAAGCTTTGATTATAAGAGGGCGTCGGCGATCTTTATCTGCCTTTTCGGCGCGTTGGCGGTGATCTATATCGGGTTCCGCTTTCTTTTGCCGGTAGCCGTCCCTTTTTTGCTGGCGTGGGGGGTGGCGCTTTGCTTGCGCCCCTTGAACGCATGGCTTCATAAAAAGACGGGGATCCCACTCCGCGCCCTTTCGCTTATCACGGTTCTTTTGGGGCTTCTTCTTTTTCTTTCATTCATTTCCTACCTCGTTTTCCGTTTGGTAAACGAGATAAGGGGCTTTGCCGCCGCTTTGGTGGAGAACCCGGATGCGCTATCGGGGCTCCTTCGCTTTTTAGAGCCCTTGCTTCGGGGAAACGAGGGGGTAGGGAACGAGGGGCTTCCGCTCTTTGAAGAGCTGAAGAAATACCTTGAAGCCCTTTTGGCCAACGGGGTAGGAGAGCTTCTTTCGGGGATCCCCCTGTGGCTGGGGAACGCGGTATTAAGCCCCCGCGAGGGGTTGCTTTTTCTCTTCGTAACCGTGACCGCGGCCTGCTATTT
>JAZRFI010000092.1:0-10176 GCA_045661285.1 Eubacteriales bacterium
GGAAAGGTTGCGGGGCGCGCCCTCTTTCAAACCTATAATCCCGGTAACGACGTCGTCGCCCTTGCTTGCAAGCAGGATTACGACACCTTTTATCGGCGCGAGATCGCTTTGCGGCGCGAGCTGTTGTTCCCCCCCTTCTGCGATCTGGTGCAGATGACGCTTTCGGGTCTTGACGAGGGGGCGGTCAGCGAGGCTGCGCAAGCCCTCAGTGAACAGATGACGGCCTCGGCCGCCGCCGAATGCCCGAAGGAGCCGATGGTGATCTTCGGTCCCTTTGAGGCCAGAACCTTTAAGGCCGAAGGCAAATTCCGTATGAAGATGCTGCTGAAATGCAAGCTGAATCGCACGGTACGGCGCTATATCGGCGCGCTTTTATGTAAATACACCCCGCGTCACGGGGTCACGCTGTCGGTCGATTGCAATCCCACCGACATATAAGGAGAAAAAATGGCTATACTGAACATTGTTAAGGACGGCGATCCGCTTCTTCGGAAGGTCAGCCGCCCGGTTGAAGAGATCACCCCGCGTATTCGGACGTTGCTTGACGATATGATCGATACGATGCACCGCGCCAAGGGTTGCGGTCTTGCCGCCGTACAGGTCGGCATTTTGCGCCGTGTTGTCGTAATCGAGGACGAGAACGGCAAGATCTACGAGCTGATCAACCCGAAGATCGTCGCCTACTCGGGCGCGCAAGAGGCGGCCGAGGGCTGCCTTTCGATCCCCGGAACCTGGGGCATCACCCGCCGCCCCGCGCACGTTACGGTGAAGGCGCTTGACCGCAACGGAAACGAGGTCGAATACCGCGGCAAGGGGCTTTTGGCCCGCGCCTTCTGTCACGAGCTGGATCACCTGGACGGTAAGCTGTTTACCGACTGTATGATCCGCCGCCTGGATCCCGACGAGGTAGAGGCCTGATGCGCGTTCTGTTTATGGGTACGCCCACGATCGCCGTGCCGTGCCTTGCTTCGATCTTAGAAGCCGGTCACACCGTCGTCGGCGTCTTTACCCAGCCCGATAAGCCGCAGGGGCGCCGCTACGTTTTGACCCCGCCCCCCGTTAAGGTCTTTGCGAGCGAGAGGGGCCTTCCCGTTTATCAGCCCGAAACGCTCAAGGATGAAGCCGCCCTTCTTTTGCTTCGTGAGCTTTCGCCCGACGTTTGCGTGGTCGTTGCCTACGGCAAGCTTTTGCCCTCCTACGTCTTGGAATATCCGCGCTACGGATGCCTTAATCTGCACGTATCGCTTCTGCCGAAATACCGCGGCGCCGCCCCCATTGCCCGCGCCATTATGGCGGGGGAAAGAGAAAGCGGCGTTTCGGTCATGTATATGAACGAGGGGCTGGATACCGGCGATATCCTCTCGGTCGACCGCTTCCCGATCACGCCCGACGATACGCTCGGCACGGTCGAGGAAAAATGCGCTTCGATCGGCGGGAAAGCCCTTGTTTCGGCGCTTTCCGCCTTAGAGGCGGGGGCGGCGACCCGCACCCCCCAGCCGCTTGACGGCGCTTCGTACGCCGCCAAGATAACCAAAGAAGATTGTAAACTAAACTTTGCTAATAAAACCGAAGAGGTGCTTTGCCTCATTCGCGGCCTTGCCCCCGCCCCCATGGCGGTCACCACGCTTGCCGACGGAAAGTCCTTGAAGATCTTAAAGGCCCTGCCGCCCAAGGAGGCCGACGCTTACGGGCGCATCGAAAACGGCGCCCCGAAGGCCGCCCCCGGTACCGTCCTTTCGCTTTCTGAAAAGGGAGAGGGCGCCATTGAGGTGGCGACCGGTGACGGCAGTGTTTTGCTCGTGTCGGTCCTGCCCGAAGGGAAGGGCGCGATGCGCGCTTCCGATTTCATTCGCGGCCGAAAGGTTGCCGTTGGGGATATCCTCGGCCGTTAAGTAACCCCCGAAAAGGAGAAAACCTATGTTTATCGATCCCTATTACCTCATAATCGTTATGCCCTTTGTGATCCTTTCTCTGTACGCCTCGTATAAGGTGAATTCCACCTTCAAGCGGTACAGCCGCTACCCCACTCGTGCCGGTATCACGGGGGCAGAGGCCGCCCGTATGGTGCTGGACCGAAACGGCCTTTCCTACGTGCAGATCAAAATGGTCGAGGGTCATCTGACCGACCATTATAATCCCAAGGACGATACCATCTACCTTTCCCAAAGCGTCTACGCATCGACCAGCGCCGCCGCTTGCGGCGTGGCCGCGCACGAGGCGGGGCACGCGGTGCAGCACGCCGAGGAATATCTGCCCGCTAAGTTCCGTATGGCGATCGTTCGTTCGACCAACATCGGCTCCTCGGCCGGGCTTGCCCTTATTCTTGTCGGTCTGCTTTTTGCGGGGACCTCGCTGGGGGGCATCGCCTATATCGGCATCGCGCTTTTTTCGATGACCGCCCTCTTTCAGCTGGTGACCCTGCCGGTCGAATTCAACGCCTCGCGCCGCGCGATGGCCGCCATCGGGGCAAGCGGCTCCTTTACCGCGGATGAGCGCACGGCCGCCCGCCGCGTGCTGACTGCCGCCGCCATGACCTACGTTGCGGCGCTTGCTCTCTCTCTTGCCCAGCTTTTCCGTTTGCTGTTGATCGTTTCCAACGCCAACCGCCGTGACTGACTTTCGCTGTGCCGCCCTTTCCCTGCTTCTTGCGGGAGAAAAGCGGGGCACTTACGCCAATCTTGCCTTGCAGGACGAAAGCCTTTCCTCGCTTTCGCCGAAGGAACGCGCGCTTCTCACCGCCCTTTTTTACGGGGTGACCGAGAGGCGCCTTACGCTTGATTATTACATAGGCCTTCTGACGAAGCGGCAAGCCGGTGATCTTTTGCCGCGCACCCGCCAGCTTTTGCGTATGGGCCTTTACCAGATCTTGTATATGGACGGTATCCCGCAGCACGCCGCCGTCAACGAAACCGTTTCGCTTTCTCGCGACGCAAAAGAGCGCGGGTTTGTGAACGCCGTGCTTCGCGCCGCCCTTTCTAACCCCGCGCTTCTTACCCCGCCCGACCCATCGCGCGATCTTGTCCGCCATCTGTCGATCCTTTATTCGATGCCGCGTCCGCTCGTTAAGCGCTTTCTTTCGCTTTTTGGCGAAGAAGGCTGTCGCGCGCTTCTTTCGGCCTTTAACACCCGCCCGCCGCTTTCTTTGCGGGTCAATACCCAAAAAACCACGAGGGAAGAGCTGCTAAAACGTCTTCTTGACGAGGGCTGCTCGGCAGAAGCCGACCCGCTTTCGCCCGTTGGCATCCGCATCTGGGGCGCCGCTTCCCCAACGGCGCTTTACGGCTTCGGGGAAGGGCTTTTCTTCGTGCAGGATACCGCCTCGCAGCTGGCGAGCCTTGCCCTTTCCCCCGCCCCCGGAAGCCGCGTGCTGGACGTATGCGCCTGCCCCGGCGGCAAAAGCTTCGGCGCCGCCCTTCTGATGGGCGACCAAGGAAGAGTAGAAGCCTTCGATCTGCACGAAAGCAAGCTGCCCCTTATCGAAAAGGGGGCGCTTCGTCTCGGTCTTTCCTCTGTCAAGGTCGCCTGTCACGACGCAACGACCCCTTTTTCGGGTGAGTATGACGCGATCGTTTGCGACGTTCCCTGCTCGGGGCTTGGGGTTCTTGGCAAAAAGCCGGATCTTCGCTACCGCGAGGAAACCGGGACTCAAGAGCTTCCCGCCCTGCAAGGGCAGATCCTTTCTTCGGCGGCTTCCGCTTTGCGTGTAGGCGGTACGCTGGTTTATTCCACCTGCACCCTCTTGCCCGAGGAAAACGAGGACGTTTTTTCGGCTTTTCTTGAAAGAAACCCCTCGTATACCTTTGAGGAATTTACCGTAGGCGGGCTGACCTCCCGCGGCGGAAGCTTGACTCTTTACCCGCATATCCACGGGACCGACGGCTTTTTTATGGCGAAAATGCGCCGTGTCGCCCCGTAATTCGACTTTATTCGTCTTCAAGGAGAAACCTATGATCGACCTTCTCGGTACGCTTCCCTCGGAATGGGAGGCCATCGTGCGCGAATGGGGAGAGCCCTCGTATCGCGCCGGCCAGATCTTTAAGCATACCGCCAAGGGCATCCCGCCCGAAGGGATGACCAACCTGCCGAAGGCGCTGCGGGAGAAGCTTTCCCGCGAGGGGGCATGGCGGCTGCCGACGGTTGAGAAAAAGCTCGTTTCCGCGATCGACGGGACGGTTAAATACCTATTCCGCCTTTACGACGGCGAATGTGTTGAGGGTGTTCTGATGCGCTACCGCCACGGCACCTCGCTTTGCATATCCAGCCAGGTCGGCTGCCGTATGGGCTGCGCCTTCTGTGCCTCGACCCTCGGCGGGCGCGTGCGTGACCTTTTTGCTTCTGAGCTTTTGGGGCAGGTTCTTGCCGCCGCGAGCGACGCGGGTGAGCGCATCGACAGCATCGTGATGATGGGGATCGGCGAGCCGCTGGATAACTACGAAAACGTCGTGCGCTTTTTGCGCCTTGTCAACCATAAAGACGGTCTTTGTATCGGCTACCGCCATATCTCGCTTTCGACCTGCGGGGTGTGCGACGGCATATACCGCTTGGCCGAGGAGGATCTGCCGATCACCCTTTCGGTCTCGCTTCACGCCTCGACCGATGAGCAGCGCTCGGCCTTGATGCCGATCAATAAGCGCTACCCGATCGGCGAGCTGATGCAGGCCTGCTACGATTACTTCCAAAAAACCGGTCGCCGTATCTCCTTCGAATACTCGCTTGTTTCGGGGCAGAACGATAGCGACGAGGACGCCTACCGCTTGGCAAGCCTTCTTCGCTCGACCGTCGGGCGGGACGGCGCGCCCATCCACGTGAACCTCATACGCGTCAATAAGGTGGTGGAAACCGGGCTTGTCGGCCCCTCGGCCAAAGAGGCCGCCCACTTTGCCGATATCCTGAATTCCCGCGGGGTCGTGGCAACCGTGCGCCGTCGCCTCGGCAGTGACGTAAACGCCGCCTGTGGCCAGCTTCGCCGCAGCCAAAGTCGGGGGGAGGCTTAATATGCGTTTTTATGCCAACACCGACAAGGGGCTTATCCGCCCCCATAACGAGGATTATTTTGTAAATGAAACATTACATAAAAACCGTTTCTTTTGCGCCGTTTTCGACGGGATGGGCGGCGCCGCGGCCGGCGAGATCGCCTCGCGCTTAGCCGCCGAATGCTTCTTGCGCGTATTGCGGGAGGGGCAGGGGGAGGAAAGCGCTCACCTCCTTCGAACCGCCGCCCTCTACGCGAACGACGAGATCCTTCGCTACCGCTGCGCGCATCCCGAAACCGAGGGGATGGGAACCACCGTCTCGGCCCTGCTTCTGGGGGAGGACGGGGTATACAGCCTCAGTATTGGGGATAGCCGTACCTACCGCCTTCGCTCGCGTGAGTTTCATTGTCTGACGCGAGACGATTCCTACGTCCAATCGCTTTTGGATAAGGGGTTCATCACGAAGGCAGAGGCCGAGCGCCATCCCAAGCGAAACGTCATCACCGCCGCCCTCGGTGCCCTGCCAAGGGGAGTGCCGCGCGTCAACTTCTTTTCGAAGCAGGCGGGGGATATATATCTGCTTTGCACCGACGGGTTGACGGGTATGGTGAGTGAAGAAAAAATAAAGAACGTGCTCATTCAGCACATGTCGCCCGAGGAAACCGTCGGCTATCTGCTGGCCGCCGCCAACGAGGGCGGTGGGCGTGACAATATTACGGCGGCGCTGCTTGCGCTTTGACCGTTGGGAAAGGGGAATATGATGCATCGTTATCAATCGGGTGCCACCATAGGGGGGCATTATACCGTTACGGGGCTTTTGGGCAGTGGCGGAAGCTCGTGCGTCTATCGGGCGCGCGATACGCTTCTTAACCGCACCGTCGCCGTAAAGGTGCTTGAAAAGGACGGAACTCGCCTTTCTTCGATCGGCTTTACGACCGAAGCGCGCGCGGCCGCCCTGCTTTCCCATCCCAATATCGTCAACGTCTACGATATTTTGGAGACTCCGACCGAGAATTACGTCGTGATGGAATACGTTTGCGGCTTGCCGCTTGACGCGTATCTTCGCTATCACGGCCACCTTTCGGTCAAGGAAAGCGTTTTTGCCACAAGGCAGGTGCTTTGCGCCCTGCACGCCGCCCACAGCCGCGGCATCATCCACCGCGACGTGAAGCCGGGAAATATGCTTCTCACGACCGAGGGGCGCATCAAAATGACCGATTTCGGCATCGCGCGCCTCCCCGGAAAGGATAGCTTTCTGATGCCCGACCGTACGGTCGGCACCGTCCACTACGTCAGCCCCGAGCAAGCGAGCGGGAAAGGGGTAGATGAGCGAAGCGATCTGTATTCGCTTGGCGTTGTGATGTACGAGCTTTTGACGGGGCGCCGCCCCTTTATCGCCGAGCGGCCGGCCGATATCGCCATGCTGCATCTGACGAAAAAGCCCGATCCGCCTACGTATTATAACCCCGATATCCCGAAGGAGCTGGAAAAGATCGTCCTTTGTGCGCTGGAAAAGGATCCCGACGCGCGCTTTGACAGCGCCGCCGAAATGATCCGCGTGCTGGATAAGCTTCCCGATTCCGCCCTTTCGGGGCGCGTTCGCCCGATGGGGGAGGGCGCCTCTGAATACCGCAGGATCGCCGAGAAGCACGACGACGTGACCGACCGCCTGCCCCCCCTCTTCGAGACCCGCCGCCACCTTGCCGAAAAAGAAGCCCCTAAGGGGAAGATCGAGCTGATCGACGACCTTCAAAACGAGCCGGAGCCCTCGGCACCCTCGGAGAAAAAGCCCACCCGCCCGCTCTACGATTTTTCGCGGGAGGAAGCGCTTCCCGAGATCGAGAAAATACCCGAGGTGGATCTTGCCGCCCCCCGATCGAACCGTGATATTCTCGGCAGCTTTTCGGCCGAGGATACCGTAGATATTATGCTCACCCCCCGTACCGCCGAGATCAAGGCGAAGGAGCCCGAGGAGCCGCTTATCTGGGAGGATGAGATCCCCTTCTTCAAGCGCCGCCCCACCGCGCTTTCCTCGGCCGTTACCGAGGAGCTTGAGCGCGTTGCCCCGCCGGAAGAAACGGTTGGGGAGGTCTTTGGCGAGCCCGCGAAGAATAAGCGCGGCCTTATGCGCTTTATCCGTAAAGAAAAGAAGGAAACGGCATCGGTAAATGCCGAAGAAAAAACAGTAGAAAAGCCCGAAAAAGCAACCAAAGCGGTGAAGGGAAAAAGCCCGCTTCTCGGCTTTATCGGGGATCATTTCTACGGTGTTTTTGCCGCCCTTGCCGCCCTTTTGCTGGTTATAGCCCTTCTTTCCTCGGTGCTGGGAAAAGAGGAAACGCCGCCCCCCGCTGAAACCACAGTTACCGAAACGGTACCGTCCGAGGCGGCCGCGCTTACGGGAGGAAATCTCTGATATGACCGAAAATGCAAAGATCGTCGGCGGTCTTGGCGGCCTTTACGAGGTGCTTAGCGAGGGGGGAGAGCATATCTTCTGCCGCGCCAGAGGAAGCCTTAAAAAGGACGATAAGCTCCTCGTTGGGGATCTCGTTGCCTTGGAATTCGAGGCCGGGGAAGCGGTGATCGCCTCCTGCCTGCCACGCAAGAACGCGCTTATCCGCCCGCCGCTTGCCAACCTTGATTATCTTTTTATCGTGACCGCCGCCACCTCGCCCGCCCCCTCGTACGAGACCATAGATAAGCTGACGGCGATCGCCGTCCATAACGGCATCACCCCCGTGATCGTCATCACCAAGGCAGATCTTTCGGAGGAAGACGCCAAAAGGACCGAAAGCATCTACGCCGCGTGCGGCTTCCCCGTCTTTACGCTTGGGGAGGGAATGGATACAAAAGCGCTTTCCGCGTATATAGAAAGCGCGCTTGCCGGCGGCAAAAACGCTTGCTTCGCGGGCGCCTCGGGCGTTGGAAAATCAACGCTTATGAACCGCCTTTTCCCCTACCTTTCTCTGCAAACCGGTAAGATCAGCCAAAAGATCGAGCGCGGCCGCCATACCACAAGAAGCGTGAAGCTTTACGAGGTCATGGGCGGGTATCTGGCGGATACCCCCGGCTTCAGCATGCTGGATTTTCTGCGCTTTGATTTTTTCAACCTTGACGATCTTGGCAATACCTTCCCCGAGTTTATCCCCTTTTACGGCGGGTGCCGCTATGCCGACTGTACCCACACCAAGGAAGAGGAGTGCGCCGTTGCCCTTGCCGTCAAGGCCGGTAAGATCCCCCCCACCCGCAAGGAAAGCTACCTATCCCTCTACACCACCCTAAAAGCCAAAAAGGCATATAAATAATGGAAAAGAACGAATGGCCAAAGCGGAAAACCGATTGAGAGAATTCGATCAAAATACGCCGGCGCGTATTTTATCACGGTTTTTGCCGTAAAAAGGGAAAACAGCCTTCAAAACCCGTAGGGGCGGCGCGCCAAGACGCGCCGCCTTTTTTTATTAAAAGAAAGGAATTTACAAAAAGTTAACAATTTTAAAAAAACCTTGCCAAAATAACCAAAAACGAGAAAAAAAATCGGTGTTTTTCTATGAAAATAAAAGGAACGTATTGACAATCGAAAAGCCGTTTGCTATTATATACATACGGAAACCTCTTTCCGTGTGAAGGGGTTTTTTATCTTCATTCATATCGCCGCCCAAAGGGGCGGTCGTTATGCTTTAGGCAAATCTGCAAAACAACAAGGAGAAATGTGATGGAAAAGCGTTACCGTCCCCCGATTTTAGAGGTGATCCGTCTATCGACGAGCGACGTGTTGACCGGCTCTGCCGACAACGATAACTCGGGCTCGATCTGGGATCTGTACGATTACAGCTTTAATTCGTAAAGCCGAAAGCCTCTTTAATCACAAAACTATCAAGGAGAAAAAATCATGAAAAAACGCATTCTTTCTATGCTTCTCGCCATCGTGATGGTCGTATCGGCTCTGCCGCTGCTTATCTTCACCGCTATGGCTGAAGGAGCGGATACGCCCAAGTATCCTGAAACGACGAAGGAGGAGTATAACGAACTGTACGTTTCCGACGGCCTCGTTATCCAATACGACTTCTTTGATTCGAACGAGCATTGGGGTGGAGACTATTCGAACGTCACCGACGAAAACCGTCTGGTGATGAAGGATTATAACATCCACGGCGGTACCGAAACGCTTTTGCCCTATAAGCAATTCTCGCTTGGTACCAGTTCCAACGCCTACCGCTTCGGTCTGAACGGCGTAAATACGTACGTCGATGCGTCGACCACGACCACGTATGACTATACGCCCTCGGTCGGTAACGGTTATCTTGCCCTTTCGCAAACGACAAACGCCCAGGTCTCCGCCGGCAACGGCTGGGGCGCGTGGGGGCGTACCACCGGGGCATCGGGTGGCTGGAGAAATTATATGATGACCAAAGAGTTCATCGAGGGCGCTACCTTCTCATCCGAGGTATCGCCTGCTACCGGCACGGCCATCGACGGCGGTACCTTTACGCTTAGCGCGCAGGTCGTTTCCTCGTACAGCGCGATCACGTCGATATCGAAAACAACTAAGGATCACCATTTCTTCCTGGGCGGTATGCGTCTGCGTATGGTGACCGATGCTTCCACCGGTAAGTTCTACTTTGACAACGTTGTTGATGTGGATAATTTCAATTCCCTGGTTGAGGTTAACACGGAAAAGGATACCCATTCCTTTGCCCCCGGTGAGGTCGTTGATTTCACCCAGGTCATGCAACAGACGACTGGAGAAAATGAGCAGGCTTCGGTTGCCCAGTCCGGCCTTTTCGCCATCTACGTAAACGGCTCTGCCGCTTATAAGAATGAGAGCCATCCCTTTGTTCTTATGGCGGATGAGCGTCCCGGCAGATATCACTTGATCTGGGGCGGTCGGTATGCTGCGAATACCTACGCCGTTCGTTTCTACAACGTGGTGCTGGATGAAAGCGATATCGCGCAGAACCACTTTGCCGACCTTGCCAAATGGTTCCGCCTTGACATTTCTTCCTATAATGATTACATTAACATTTTGAGCGAAGAGCAGAAGCAGGCGGCTTACAATGAGTTTGCGGAATTCACCTTCGACAGCGCGCGTGAAGACGTGCAGGCCGTTGCCGACGTTGCCTTTGAGGAAGCGCTTCTTGACGATGCGTACTTCGCGGGCTTTGAGGGTGTGCTCGATGCGCACTCCCTGGCCGTTGCCAAGAAGTTC
>JAZRFI010000093.1:0-15610 GCA_045661285.1 Eubacteriales bacterium
TTTGCCTCGCGCAGATCCTTGATACGGCCTGCGACCTCTTTCAAACTGTAATCCATTGTTTGTCTCCTTTCGTTTCCGCTTCGATTAACACGGTTACGAATTTGAATAAAACAAAAAACCCGCCTCAAAAAAGCCTTTGAGACGAGTTGTTAAACCCGCGGTACCACTCAAATTACGGAAAGATCCGTCTCTCACCGGGCTCTATCAAGCCCTTTGCCTTAACGCAGCAATACGGAAGGAGTCTACTTGCTTTCGCTTTCGGTCCTTCGACTCGGAAGTGATAGGCCCTTGGAACGCCCTGCCATTGTCTTGCACCCACCGACAACTCTCTCTAAGCCTTGCGATCCGACCGTCTTCGTCACAGTCGTTTTTTGTGATATTCAAATTTACTTAGTTTATAGCACACAAAGTCCCCTTTGTCAAGTAATTTTTTTCTTTTTTGCGTTTTTTTGTTCTTCTTTGATATATAAGCAAACAAAAAAGGACGGCAGATCCTTGTCTGCCGTCCCCTACGTTACGCTTAGCAAGAAATCGAGATCATTTTCCCTTCAAGCCAAGCTTTTGCGCCGATTCCTCTCTCATTTTATATTTCAAGATCTTACCGGCGGCGTTCATCGGAAATTCCGAAACGAACATAAAGTATTTCGGTACCTTGTGGCGCGCGATCGAGGCGTTGCCGAACTCACGCATTTCGGCTTCATCGGCCACTTCGCCCTTATGGAGAATGATCCAAGCGCAGCACTCTTCTCCGTAGCGCTCGTCGGGTACACCGACGACCTGCACGTCGCGCACCTTGGGATTGGTGAGGTAAAACTCCTCGATCTCACGGGGGTAAAGGTTCTCTCCTCCGCGAATGATCATATCCTTAAGGCGCCCCGTGACCTTATAATAGCCGTCGGGCGTGCGCATACAGATATCCCCCGAATGAAGCCAGCCGTCGGCATCGATCGCTTGGGCGGTCGCCTCGGGCATCTTATAATAGCCCTTCATGATGTTGAAGCCGCGGGCTACGAACTCGCCGCTCTCTCCGTCGGGAAGCTCGTTTCCGGTTTCGGGGTCGATGATCTTACATTCTACCCCGGGGAAGGCGCTGCCAACCGTTTCAACACGGTGGTCAAGATCCTCGTTGACCTCGCCCATCGTACAGCCGGGGGAGGCCTCGGTCTGCCCGTATACCGAAATGATCTCTCGCATATTCATCTCCTCGGCGGCGCGGCGCATCAGATCGGGCGGGCAGTTTGCCCCCGCCATAATACCGGTACGCATATGCGAAAAATCGGTTTTCTGAAAATCGGCGTGGCCGAACATCGCGATAAACATGGTGGGAACCCCGTTGAAGCAGGTGATCTTTTCATCGTTTACGCAAGCCAGCGAGGATTTCGGGGAGAAATACGGAATGGGGCAAAGCGTGCCGCCGTGGGTCATCATCGAGGTCATCGAAAGCACCATGCCGAAGCAATGGAACATCGGGACCTGGATCATCATACGGTCGGCGGTGGAAAGATCCATACGGTCACCGATGGTCTTGCCGTTGTTGACGATGTTGCGGTGGGTCAGCATGACCCCCTTCGGGAAGCCCGTGGTACCCGAGGTATACTGCATATTGCATACGTCGTCGGGGCGAACCAAGGAAGCGCGACGCCGCACCTCCTCACGCGGAACGAGCGAAGCGCGCGAGAGCATTTGCTCGTACGTCAAACAGCCGTCCATCGTAAAGCCGACGGTAACGACGTTGCGCAAAAAGGGCAGATTCTTCGAATAAAGCGGCTTGCCGGGCTCAAGGTTTTTCAGCTCGGGGCACAGCTCTTCGATAATTTCTTTATAGTTGATGTCCTTGCAATACTCGATAAGAACCAGCGTATGGGTATCCGATTGCTTCAAAAGATACTCGATCTCGTGGATCTTATAAGCGGTATTAACGGTAACCAAAACCGCGCCGATCTTGGTAGTAGCCCAGAAGGTGATAAACCATTCGGGCACGTTGGTCGCCCACACGGCTACGTGGTCACCCGCCTTTACGCCCAGTGAAATAAGCGCGGCGGCGCATTCGTCTACGTCGCGGCGGAACTGCGCGTAGGTCCTCGTATAATCAAGGGTCGGATACTTAAAGGCGTACTGATCGGGATAGGTTTTTGCCATCGTATCCAAAACGTCCGAGAAGGTGGCCTCGATCACGTCATACTTCTTCCAAACGAAGGTGCCGGTTTTGGCGCGGTTGTAATACCCATGCTCAAAGCTCTTTTTCTCACGCTTCAAGGAGGAAAGATAGTTGGAAAAATGGGTCAAAACGATGTCGGCGTCCTCGATCTCCTCGTTCCACGCGGCACAGATATAGCCCTCGTAATTCAAGGAGGAAAGCGCGTTAAGAAGCTTCTCTACCGGAAGATCGCCTTCCCCGATAAGAACGGTTTTTCCGTCCTTCATATCGCCAAGGCGCACGTATTTGATATAAGCGCCGAGCGTCTTGATGGTTGCCTCGGCGGTCTCCCCCGCCGAAAAATAGGTGGCGCGCACGTTCCAAGCGGCGCCGATCGCGGCGGAAGCGAAATGATTGATGATCTCAATGACCTTTTCGGTATGCGAAAGGGCGCCTACCGTTTCGAAAAGGATGCCAACGTCACAGGCCTCGGCGCGCTTGATCGCGGCCGTAAGCTTTTGATCCAACAGATCAAAGGAAACGCTCTTTTCAAGATGAACGATCACGTAAGGGGTGCCCGAAGACGCCGCCATATCGACGTATTTCGCCACGAGGTCTCCTTCGCACGTCTCGTTTTCCAACGCTACGGGCATACGAAGCGCCGCTACCGCAAGATTGCGGTTGACGAGCTTGCGGCGGGCATCCGCCATACGGTCACGCCGCAAAACGCTATCGTTATGGGCGGCTCTTTCCTTTACGGCATCGTAAATTTCAAAGCCCGAAAAGCCGTATTCATACGCTAAGCGGCAGGTATCGAGAAAGGAAGATCGGCTTACGTTCTTCGTCGAAAATACGATCTTCATATCAGCCCTCCTCGAATACGATCTTATTCAATGCGTTGATATACGCGCGGATACTGGCCGCGACGATATCGGTGGAGGTACCGTTTCCTGAATAAAGCTTACCGTTATAGCGAAGACGGACGAGGGCCGAGCCCAAGGCTTCCTTCCCCTCGGTTACCGATTGCACCTGATAATCGTCAAGCTCGTAATGATGACCGACGCATTGCTCGATCGCGCGGAAGGCCGAATCGATCGGGCCATCCCCCGCGCTGACACCGCACATGCTTTCACCGTTGCTGCTGAGGCTGATCCGGGTCATCGCGCTGGAGAGGTTACTGCTCGTTGTGGTGTAGCTTTCAAAATGATAGGTAGAGGGCGCTTGCATAGCCGAGCTTGCGATAAGAGCCTCGAATTCCTTGGCCCCAACCGTGCCCTTCTTTTCGCATACCCCACGAAGCGCCTTTAACACGTTTCCGATATCCGAATCCGAAAGCTCGTACCCCATAAGGGCGGCAGCCTCAGCCACCTGCGAGAGCGTGGCGTCGGCATCCAGCAGAAGGTTGCTTGCTTCGTTTACGGCCTCTTCCTTGGCTTGTTCGTGGTGGATGCCCGAAAGCATATCCGCAATACCGGCGTGGATCTTGGTGTTATCAAGGCCGATCATAGCGTTGACGCGCGCGCCGCAAACGTTCATTGCATCCGAAAGCTCGCCCGAAAGCAGAGCGTCCTTCCCCGCCATGGCGCATTTAAGACCGTCAGCCCCCGCCGCGATGGCGGAAAGCGCCGAAGCCACGGCCATATGGATACGGTTGGATACCTGTACCGAAAGGGGCAAAGCGACCGCCCCCTTCACCGCCCCGACCAACGAAGCGATTTCCTCGGGCGTCGCGGTGCCCGCATCGTCGCATACGGTTACGGAGGTCGCGCCGTTTGCTTCGGCTTCCTTAACGGCGGCGATCAGAAAATCAAGATCGGCGCGCGTCGCGTCAAGCGCGGAGAATTCAACGTCGGCGCAAAGAGCCTTGGCGGCTTTGGTCAGCGAAGCGATAGCTTCCAGCATTTTGGCTTGCTTGACGTGATAGGTATATTCCATTTGGATCGTCGATACGGGAAGCTCGATCTGAAGGCGGGGATGCTTAGCTTCCTTAATGCAAGCAAAAGCCTCCTCGACCCCCGCGGCGCTGAACCCGACGGGAACAGAAAGGATCGCGTTTTGCAGATTTTTAGCGATGGTCTTATAGACGATCGCATCCTCCCGCGCGTTTTTTACGGGCGGAAGCTCAAAAACGTCAGCCCCCAGCTTGTCCGCGCAATTCGCGATGGCGGATTTTTCACGGAACAAGAGCGAAACCGCACGGTCCCCCGAAAGCTTTTTCAGCGTAACGTCTGCAATCTGGATCTTTTTCATATTTTTAACCCCTTTCAAGCTATAAACAAAAAAACGTTTTCATCTCTTCTTTCAGCAAAGAGACGAAAACGCAAAACGTTGTTTCCGCGGTACCACTCTTCTTCATCCCAAAAGGGATGCCCTTTCGATGCCGACACACCGTAACTCTATTACGGGAGTACCCGTCTGCCACTACTTATTTCATAACAGCCGCTCCGCGGTGAGTTCAGCAAGGACCCCCCTATGCCTTGCACCGACCGGCATTTCTCTATAAGCGGGGATTTTTGCATACTATTCCGCATCATTGCGTTTGTGATGTAAGCATTTTAGCATACGAAGGTCGGTTTGTCAAGATATTTTTTCGGTTTTATTTATATTTTTACGTAGTATAAAATATTTTTCTCGGTTTTGGGAAATACTGACCGCGAATACGAAAAAAGGAGATAGGTATGTTCAAACACGAAAAACAGTTATTCCATCCCGTAGAGATCGAAGGGCCGAACCCGCAGTACGCGGTTCTTTTACAGGAGCAGCTTGGCGGCGGAAACGGCGAGCTGAAGGCCGCGATGCAGTATATGTCGCAGAGCTTTCGCATCAAGGATCCCGAGATCAAGGACCTCTTCCTTGATATTGCCGCCGAGGAGCTTTCGCACATGGAAATGGTGGCGCAGACCATCAATCTTTTGAACGGTCACGACGTAGACGTCACGAAAATCGGGGCGGGCGAGGTACAAACCCACGTTTTGCTTGGGTTGAATCCCGGTCTTATCAATTCCTCGGGTTATTCCTGGACGGGGGATTACGTCACCGTAACGGGGGATCTTTGCGCCGATCTTCTTTCCAACATCGCCTCCGAGCAACGGGCGAAGGTGGTTTACGAGTATCTTTACCGCCAGATCGAGGATAAAAAGGTACGAAAAACCATTGATTTTCTTCTTAACCGCGAGGAAGCGCACAACCAAATGTTCCGCGACGCCTTTAACAAGGTTCAAAACTCCGGCTCTAACCGCGACTTCGGCACGACCAAGGCGGCCAAAATGTATTTTTCGCTCTCCGATCCCGGCCCCAACGCCTTTGCGAATGGGGAAACACACGCGCCGTCCTTTCAATAAGCCCTACACCGCTGTGCGCGCTTCATGCTGTATCCGAGCGTTGGCGCGCATACGGTGTTTTTACTTTTTTTATTGACCGAAAAAAGGAACTGTGTTATAATTGATCGGGAAATTTAATTTTTCAAATTCAAATACTTTACTCTCTCGGTAGGAAGCCATGATCGGAACGAAGCTGCTAACAAAAATAGATTTTACCCCCATCACCCCCGAAAGCAAAGAGCTGTATGAGCGTTATCTTTTCAACGAAGAGGGGCGCGGATGCGAATTCTCGTTTGCCAACCTATATTGCTGGGGGCGGCAAAGCCTTGCCGCCTTGCACGGCCATATCCTGCTGTTTTCGCAATTCGGGAACCGCTTCGTTTACCCCTATCCCTTAGGAAACGGCGACAAAAAAGCGGTGCTTGACGCGATCCTTGCCGACGCCGCGGAAAGGGGTATCCCCTGCTGTATCACCGGCCTTAGCCAAAAGGCCAAGGAAACGGTCGAATCGCTTTATCCCGAAAAATTCCTTTTTCAGCGAAACGAAGGCTCTTTTGATTACGTCTATTCAATCGGCGATCTTGCTGATCTGCCGGGCAAAAAATACCACGGAAAGCGCAATCACCTAAACCGCTTTCGAGAGGCCTTCCCCGCTTATACCGTTGTCCCGCTTGACGAAAGAAATCTTTTCTTGGCAAAGAAAATGGCGAAAGACTGGTATCAAACGCGCCTTTTGGAAAACCCCGATGCCGATTACCGTATGGAAGAAGAAGCACTCGAAAGGGCGTTTCGGGAATATCGCGCGCTGAAGCTGGAAGGGCTTTTACTGCTTAACGGAGAGGAAGCGCTTGCCTTTACCATGGGCAGCCGCTTATCCTTTGATACCTTCGACGTGCATTTTGAAAAGGCGCGCCCCGATATTCAAGGGGCGTACGCGGCCATTAACTTTGAATTCGCGCGCTATATTCAAAGCAAATATCCCGATATCCGCTATTTGGATCGCGAGGAGGATATGGGGCTTGCGGGGCTGCGAAGGGCAAAGCAAAGCTACCACCCCCACCATATGACCGAAAAATACCGCGCGTTTTTATGTGAGGATAAACATGAAAATTGATACGCCCGCCCTTATCCATATCCCCGCCCTTCGGGCTCTGTGGCGCGAGGCCTTCGGGGATAGCGAAGCGTTTCTTAACCGCTTCTTTGAGGTCGCCTTTTCACCCGACCGATGCCGCGCTGTATTCGACCGCGATGCCCCCGCCGCCGCGCTATATTGGTTTGACGGCGCATACGAAGGGGGGCGTGTTGCGTATCTCTACGCCATCGCAACCGCAAAAGCCTATCGGGGGCGTGGGATCTGTACCGCTTTAATGGAAAATACGCATCGGCATCTGGCAACGCTCGGCTATACCGGCGCCGTTCTGGTTCCGGGCGCCCCCTCTCTTTTTTCCTTCTACGAAAAAATGGGATATTCGGTATGCGGCACGGTTCATGAATTCTGTTGCCCCGCCGAAAAAGAGGGCGTACCGATCCAAGAGATCGATGGGCAAGAATACGAAACGCTGCGAAAAGCCTTTTTGCCAAGGGGCGGCATCGTGCAAGAAAAAGAAAGCATACGCTTTCTGCATACCGAAGCCTCTTTTTATACGGGAGACGGCTTTTTGCTGGCAGCCAAAAAAGAGGGGAAACGCCTTCACGGTATCGAGCTTTTGGGGGATCCCGCCAAGGCCCCCTTCATCCTCCATTCGCTCGGCTGTACCGAAGGGCGCTTTCGCGCCCCCCGGGGGGAAAAGCCGTTCGCTATGTATTACCCCTTGCAAGATTCAAGCGTTCCGCCGCCCGCCTATCTTGGGTTGGCGTTCGATTGATCGCAAAAAATGAAAGAGCAGGCACGGTTCGCGCCTGCTTTTTTCGTTTCGTATATTGAATTTTTATTTTTGAAGCGCCCTTCGCATATTCCGTCTGACACGGTTGATATGACGCTCAAAATCGCCGTTATCCAAAAGCGACGCGATAACCAGCTGCTCGTAGGTCGGCACGGTGCAGGAATAGAAGCCAAGCTTCTCCTTGAATACCGAAGAAAGCCTTTTGGGAAGAACCATATATCCGATACGAAGCGAGGGGGAGATGGTCTTGGAAAAGGTGTTCAAATAGATAACGTTATCCGACCGGGTCAAGGAAAACAGCGTATCCTCGGGCTTGGTGGAAACCGAAAACTCGGATTCAAAGTCGTCTTCAATAATAAAGCGATCGCCCCCGTCTGCCCACCGAACATATTCGTGACGCTTGGTAGCCGAAGCGGTGACCCCACTCGGAAAGCTTCGGTACGGCGTCGTATGCAGAACGGTTGCTTCGGTTTTTAAGAGGGCGGCGCTGTCAATCCCGTCGTGCGAAAGCGAAAGATGCTCAACGCGAGCGTTTGATGCGCGATACACCTGCTCGATCTTCTCGTAAGACGGCGATTCAATGCCGTACATACGCCCGCGCCCAAGCATTTCAATGATCAGGCTATACAGATATTCGGCGCCCGCGCCGACTACGATCTGCTCGGCACCGATATGAATCCCTCTGTTTCTTGCGAGATACCGCGCGAGGGCAGACCGAAGCTCTTGGCACCCTTCCCCCGGGGAACGGGATAAGATCCCCTCTCCGTACAGCGTAAGAATATTCCGCATCGTTTTACTTAGCACCGAAAACGGAAAATCGGGATAGGTGTTTCGGGGTATCCTCGGCGGGGGCGGGGCGACGTGAAGGGCGCTTGCCGGGGAAAAGCCGTCCGACTGGCGAAAGAGAACGAAAAAGCCGCTTCTCTCACGCGCCTCGATATACCCTTCGTCACAAAGCAAGGCATAGGCATGCTCCACCGTCACGGTGCTGGTTTTGGTTTCGTCTGCCAAAAATCTTTTGGAAGGAAGCTTGGTTTCATACGCCAGCGTTCCGTTCACGATATCCTCTTTGATCTGATCGTAGATCTGCAGATACGCCGGGTGACCGTTTTTTTCCACTTTGTATCTCATCTGGTTATATATAATTCTCCTATTCTGGTCATTTTCATATCATCAGAAGTATTATATAATGGTTTCATGAAATTTGCAAGGAGATTATCGTGATGTCTTACAAAAAAATTCTGACCATACAGGATATTTCGTGCGTGGGGCAATGCTCGCTGACGGTTGCGCTCCCCATCCTTTCCGCTTGCGGCCTGGAGACCTGTATTCTTCCGTCTGCCGTGCTTTCTACGCACACGGCGGGATTCAGCGGCTTCACCTTTCGCGATCTGACCGACGATATGCCTGATATCGCGGCGCATTGGAAAAAGGAAAACATCAAGTTCAAGGCGATCTATACCGGCTATCTCGGAAGCGTAAAGCAGGTTGGATACGTAAAGGATATTTTGAATACGATGGGAACCGACGACTGCGTTCGCATCGTAGATCCCGCTATGGCGGATAACGGCAAGCTCTATTCGATCTTTAACGACGAATACGTGGCGGCCATGCGCGGCCTTTGCGCATCGGCGGATATTTTGATCCCCAATATCACCGAGGCCTGCTTCTTAGCCAACGTTGAATATCGCGAAACCTATGATGAAGAATACGTTAAGGGGCTTCTTGACGCGCTTTCGAAGCTTGGCGCCAAGACCGTCGTTCTGACGGGGGTTGGATACGCCCCCGAAAAGACAGGCGTTATCGTATACGAGAACGGGAATATCCGCTATTACGAGCATGATAAGGTTTCGAGGGGTTGCCACGGCACGGGCGATATTTACGCCTCTGCTTTCACGGGTGCGCTGATGAGGGGCAAGGATATTTTAGAAGCGGCCAAGATCGCCGCCGATTATACCGTCAAATGCATCATCAACACCCAAGGGGATGAGGAGCATTGGTACGGCGCCAAGTTCGAAACCGCCCTAGGTGATCTGATGGATATGTTGGCTTGACCGTAAAGGGAAAATCCCCCACCGTTCAATGCCGATAACACATTAAAACACATACCGGTAAAATATCAGGCGAAAGCAGCCTCCTTCCTTGAAGGGGGCTGTTTTCGTCCAAGCACTTCCCTCTTTCCCTCTCTTCTCTTTCGGGAGAATTGAAAACGGTTACGGGAAAAAGAAACCGCGATCAAAAAACTTGTTGACTTTTCAACGATTTTGTGGTACACTATTAGGGATTATGTTGAAGTTTCAACATCAAAATCTGTGAAACGAGAACCATTACGAGGAGATTTCCAATGAAAAAAGAGCAGATACACCCTAAAAGAGAATTTAAGAGCATCCGCCATATCGTTGAATATGCCGCGCGCGTATACGGCAACCGCATTGCCTTTTCTTATAGACAAAACCCCCACGATGAGGAAAAAATAAGCATAAGCTATATTGAGTTTCGGGATGACGTTCGGGCGCTTGCGACCGAGATGCTTTCTCGCGGTATGAAGGGAAAGCATATCGTCGTTGTGGGAAAAATGTCCTATGATTTTATCATAGCCTATTACGCCACGCTTCTCATTGGGGCGGTTCTGGTTCCCTTAGATAAGGATTGGGGGGCGACCGAGCTTGCCGATACCGCCAAAAACGCGGATATGGATTACCTCTTCTGCGATGGGGATCTTTCGGAAAAGGGGCGGGAGATTGCCGCGCTGTGCGCGCTTGAAGCACCCGTTGTCTATCTTGGCGCCCAGGGGGAGGCAAGCCTGCAAGCCATGATCGCGGCGGGCCGCATTAAATTTTCGGAGGATAAACGCCCCTATTTTGACGTGCAGTTTGATCCCCGACAGCTTTCGCTTCTTGTATATACCTCGGGAACCACCGGCAAGGGCAAGGGCGTTATGCTCTGCACCGATTCGCTTATCCGCGATATGGAAGTCGTTACGCCGTACGTCGATTTTGCGGAAAATACGGTTTCGGTTTTGCCCCCACACCATACGTACGGCTCATCAACTATGCTGATTGCCCACGTAATGATCGGAACCGAGGTATATATCTCCGACGGGATCAAGTACATACAAAAGGAATTAAAATCCGAAAAGCCGGGGCATCTTATCCTGGTTCCCCTGTATCTTGAAACCTTCTACCGTCGAATCCAAGCCAACCTGAAAAACCAAGGCAAGGATAAGCTTGTGCATGATATGCTGAAGATCAGCAACGCCGCAAAAAAAGTAAGCTTCGGCCTTATTGATATGAGAAAAAAGCTCTTCGCGCAGATACGAAACGCTTTTGGCGGCGAGATCAAAATGATCGTAACCGGCGGCGCGCCCATCAATCAAGATATCATTTCGTTCTTTGAGGGGATCGGAATTTCCGTGCTTAACGGGTACGGGATCACCGAGTGTTCCCCGATCATTTCCTTTAACAGAAGCCGCAACGTTGTAAAAGGAAGCGTCGGCGCGGTGGTGGATATTGACGACGTCAAGATCGTTGATGCCAACGAGGACGGCGAGGGGGAGATCTACGTAAAAGGCCCCAACGTTATGCTTGGGTATTACAAAAATGAGGAAGCAACCGCCGAAGCCATAGATGAGGACGGCTATTTCAAGACCGGTGATTACGGCAAGCTGAACAAGGACAAAATCCTTTATATCACCGGCCGAAAGAAAAACCTTATCATTCTCTCCAACGGCAAGAACGTTTATCCCGAGGAAATTGAGAACGAGCTAATCTCGGTGCCCGGTGTGCAGGATATCATCGTATACGAGGGGAAAAGCCGCCGCGGTATGGAGCATAACGCGATCGTTGCCGAAATCTTTCCCGATAAGGAATATATCGAGAAAAATGAGATCGCCGACGTAAAAGCCTATCTGCAAGGCTACTTGAACGAATACAACAAAAACGCGGTTCCCTACAAAAAAATAGGCGTGCTTAAAGTGCGCAATGAGGATTTCCCCAAAAATACCCTGCGTAAGATCATGCGCTTTAAGCTCGATATGAGCATTGATTAAAACCTCTTTGCGGAAGAAAAAAGATAGGTTATGAAAGAAAAGCGAAAAAGCAAAAAATGGATAAGGAAACGGCATCGGTTTATAAGGAACCTCCTTTCCTTTGTGTTGACCCCGTATGCCAGATACAAATACGGTATCAAGGTAGAGAAATTCAAGGAGCAAAAGAAGGGCCCGTATCTGATCTTAATGAATCACCAGACACCGTTTGATCAATTCTTTGTCGGTATGTCCTTCAAGGGCGCCGTTTACTATCTTGCGACCGAAGATATTTTTTCAAACGGGATCCTATCGTCGCTGATTCGGTTTTTGGTTGCGCCGATCCCTATTCGAAAGCAAACGACCGATGTAAAAGCGGTCTTGAATTGCATCAAGGTGGCGAAAGAAGGCGGTACGATCGCAATCGCACCCGAGGGAAACCGCACCTACAGCGGAAGAACCGAATATATCAATCCTTCCATTGTGCCGCTTGCAAGAAAATTGAATCTGCCTATTGCGCTGTACCGTATTGAGGGGGGCTATGGCGTCCAACCGAGATGGAGTGACGCGGTACGCAAAGGCCGTATGAGAGGATATGTTTCAAGCGTGCTTGAGCCCGAAGAATTTCAAGCGCTTTCGGACGAGGAGCTGCTTGAGATCATAAGCCGTGAGCTATACGTCAATGAAGCCGCCATCACCGGCGAATTTCATCATAAGCGCCCGGCAGAGCATTTGGAAAGAGCCATCTACGTGTGCCCTTATTGCGGCCTTTCTTCTTTTGTAAGCCATCATACGATCCTTGCATGCCAAAAATGCAAGAGAAGGATCGAATATTTACCGACGAAGGAGCTACGCGGCGTGGGATTTGATTTCCCCTATCGCTTTGTAGCCGATTGGTATGACTATCAAAAGGATTTTGTAAACGGGCTGGATCTTTTACAGCTTGGCGATGAGCCGATCTATCGGGATATCGCCAAAATATCCGAGGTTATCGTTTATAAAAAGAAAAAGGTCCTTCACAAGAAGGCCGAATTGCTTTTATACAAGGATCGGGTCGAGATCCGCGCGAGCGGGAATGCGTCGTATACATTCACTTTTGACGAATTAACGGCAGCGACGGTTCTCGGGCGGAACAAGCTCAATCTGTATTTCGGTGGCTCGATATATCAAATCAAGGGTGAAAAGAAATTTAACGCGCTTAAATACGTAAACTTCTTTTTCCGCTATCGAAACATAATAAACGGAGGGGAAAATGGAAAATTTTTGGGATTATAGTGTATGGGGATCAATCCTACTCTTTGGCGTTTTGCTGGGCAGCCTCTTGGTCGGGAACGTCTTAAAAAAGAGCATTCCGCTTTTGCAAAATTCTTTGATACCGACCTCGGTGCTTGGCGGCGTGATCCTCTTGATCATTTCGGATATATATAAATCCATTACCGGTGACGTGATGTTTGAGACGGCCGTTTTTGGCGGAAACGGTATGGGAAATCTTGAAATCATTACGTATCATACGTTGGCGCTTGGCTTTATTGCCTCCGCTTTCAAAACGACGGGCGGAAAGCTGACCAAACAACGGACAAAGGAAATCTTTAACACAGGCGTGACAACGGTTTCCACTTATTTGATGCAAGGCATAGTCGGCCTTTTGATAACGATGATCACCGCCTTGGTTATACAAGACTTTTTCTCCGCTGCCGGCGTTCTTTTGCCGTTTGGCTACGGGCAAGGCACCGGGCAAGCGCTTAACTACGGCACGATCTATGAAAACGAGTACGGATTTGTGGGTGGAAAAAGCTTTGGTCTTACGATCGCCGCCCTTGGGTTCTTATCCGCAAGCATTGTCGGTGTCATTCATTTGAACATTATGAAAAGACGCGGAAAGCTTGTCCTATCCAACCGTTCGGACGGAAGCCTTCACACCGATCAAATTGATTCGGCCAATGAAATCCCCATGCAGGAAAGCATTGACAAAATGACGGTTCAGATCGCCTTGATCGTTGTCGCTTACGTGGCTGCATACCTTGTGATGTTTGCGCTCGGATCGCTTTTGCCCGGAATGAAATCGGTGATTTACGGCTTCAATTTCTTAATCGGTGTTTTGACGGCCACGTTGATCAAGGTTCTTTTGAATTTCCTTCGCAAGAAAGGGATCATCAAAAAGAAGTACACAAACAATTTCCTTATGACGCGCACCAGCAATTTCTTCTTTGATATTATGGTCGTTGCGGGAATTGCGGCCATCCGTCTTGATATTCTTGAAAACTATTGGGGCGTTATCCTGATTCTTGGGGTGGTTGGCGCCATCATCACATACGTTTACAATCGCCTGATCGCAAAGGTCCTCTTCCCCGATTATGCGGAGGAGCAGTTTCTCACTATGTACGGGATGCTGACGGGAACGGCAAGCACGGGTATTATTCTTCTCCGAGAGATCGATAGCGACTTTAAAACCCCCGCATCGGATAATATGGTGTATCAAAATTTCCCGGCCATTGTTTTTGGCTTCCCCATGATGTTTCTCGCTACGCTCGCCCCCACAAAGCCGGTGCTGACGCTTATCATATTCGCTCTTTTCTTTGCCGTTATGAACGTCATTCTTTTCAGAAGCCTGATCTTCAAAAGGAAGAAAACAAAATAAACAAAAAACTCCCGACGGGAAGTGACAGGGTATTCACCCTTGGTGAAGATTCTTGCCGCTTGCCGCCTTTGAGCAAGCTCAAGGCGCTCTGCGCGGCGAATGCGAACCTGCGGCTTGCCTTGCAAGCCAGCTTCTCTCCTTCGGCACCCCAACCAAAAGAAAAAGCTCCCGATGGGAGCTTTTTCTTTTGGTCGGAGTGACAGGGTTCGAACCTGCGGCCTGATGGTCCCAAACCACCCGCGCTACCAACTGCGCCACACCCCGATCTATATGAACGGCAAGCATTACCTTGCCGCGCTTTGCATTATAGCAAAAAGCGGGAAGAAAGTCAAGAGAAGAAAGCAAAATCAAGGAAGGGTTTTCAAAAAGGGGCGTAGACAAATTTCACGCGGGGCTTGCATTTCTGCTCGCCTTTTGCTATACTTTCCTATGGAGGGAACGCCAATGAACATTGATCTGCTTACCCCCTTTTTCCGGGGGGAAGGAATTGAATATTTCGGTATTCTGCCGCTTAGCGCGTGCCGCGTGTTTCGGGAAGATCTTTTCGGTAAGCTTCCCGATTTTCGGCCGAAAACGGTGATCCTTTACGCCGCGCCCTATTACGCGGGGGAAACCGAAAATCTTTCGCGCTACGCCGCCGCCCGCGATTATCACCTCTATATGAAGGGGCTTTCGGATAGGCTTACCGCCTATTTGCTGGCGCTATACCCCGAAAACCGTTTTTTGGGTTTTTCGGATCACTCCCCCATTGACGAGCGGGATGCCGGTGCGCGTTGCGGCCTTGGAATATGGGGCGACAACGGGCTTCTGATCAATGAGAAATACGGCTCTTTTCTCTTTTTGGGTGAGATCTTTACCGATTTAGAGCCGCTTGATATCCCCCCCTTGCAAGAGCCCCGCGGCTGTTTGCATTGCGGCGCCTGCAAAAGGGCGTGCCCTACGGGGGCGCTTAGTGGCGCGGGCGAATGTCTTTCTGCCCTTACCCAGCAAAAGGGAGAGCTGCCAAACGAGGTCTTTGCCTTGATGAAAAAGCATAAAACGGTTTGGGGCTGTGATCTTTGCCAGCTTGCCTGCCCGTATAACAAACGGGTGATTGAAGAGGGCCGCCTTTCCCCAATTCCCTTTTTCCGTAAAGAACGTATTCCGCATTTGACCTACGACCTCGTTGAGAATATGAAGAAGGACGAATTTCAAGAACGCGCCTTTGCCTGGCGCGGGCGCAACACGATCCTACGGAATTTAGCGCGCTATGAAGAAAAGGAATAAGCTTTTTGAAAAAAATCAAAAAACGGTTGCCTTTTTAAAAAGAATATGCTACAATAATAAGGCTTGCGAATAAGTAAGCCATATCTGCCCGTAGCCCAGCTGGATAGAGCGCAAGACTCCGACTCTTGAGGCCGCAGGTTCGAATCCCGTCGGGCAGGCCAATGAAATAAGGGGGGGCGTGTTCTCCCCTTATTTCATTCTCCTTGTTTCTACGATTTGAAGCTCTCCAATTGTTTGCAATTGGATAATCGGCGCTCGTCTTTGCGTTGAGTTTGCTCCCGCTCTGGCGCCGATTTAGGTTCTTGAATCCCGTCGGGCAGGCCAAATAAATAAGAGGGGTAT
>JAZRFI010000094.1:0-3128 GCA_045661285.1 Eubacteriales bacterium
GAGCTATCGGGAAAACCGTGTCGGCGGTCTTTTGTCGCAGGGCATCGGCACCAGTATGCTGCAAATGCCGAACCTTGTCAAAAATCCTCGCCTTTGGATCCCCCCGGTGCTGACCTCGATGATCACGGGCCCGCTTGCTACCTGCCTTTTCGGCATGAAAATGTACGGCGCGGCGATCAATTCGGGTATGGGTACCTGCGGGCTGCTTGGGCCGATCGGAATGATCCTCGGCTGGTACGGCGGCGAATATCCCGCCTCGGTCACCGCCCTTGATTGGATCGGGCTTGCTCTTGTCTGCTTTATTCTTCCCGCTGTTCTTTGCACGCTCTTTGGCGAGCTTTTGCGCCGCTTCGGCTGGATCAAGGAAAACGACCTGAAATTGGATTAAGGATCCTTATAAAAAGGGATGCACCAAAAAGTGCATCCCTTTTTTCTCTTTGTTATACGATGGTTACTTGATAGGCAGTCAAGAAGGCGTCAAGCCCAACGAGCCACCCAAGAAGCTGCGGGCGCCCCATCAGCTGCCCGAACCAGGTAACGTCCTCCCCCGAAAGGAGAGAAGCAAGCCTTTTTCTGTCAAGAAGCGAAGAAAGCGGGCAATCCTTGCTGCTAAGCCTTTCTTCCAGCATTTTTCGCACCGTTTCCTCGTAGCGCGGGTTATGCGTTTTCGGATAAGGGCTTTTCTTGCGGTTAAGGATCTTATCGGGGAGATAAGGGCTCATCGCCCGCCGAAGCAGGGCCTTTTCCACCCCACCCTTGAATTTTAGCGACCAGGGCAGATTATACACGTACGAAAGGATGCGGTGGTCGGCAAACGGCACGCGCACCTCAAGCCCCCTTGCCATACTCATACGGTCCTTGCGCGCAAGCAGATTCGCCATAAAGTAGTTGACCGAAAGGTAGCAGGCGATCTTCGCATTTTTATCCTCTTTGCTCTCTTCCCCCGTAAGAGGGGTGCTGCCAACGGCCTCGCGAAAGACCTCGCGCAGCCTTTCCTCCTTCCCGGTTTTATCGACGATCTCGGGGGTGAAAAGCGAGGCGCGTACCGAAGAGTCGTGAACCCATGGAAAGACGTCACGCTGTAGCATTTCGGGGCGGTAGAACCAAGGATACCCCCCAAAGATCTCGTCGGCGCATTCCCCCGAAAGGGCAACCGTGTGCCGCCGTTTTATTTCGCCGCAGAAATAAAGAAGTGAAGAGTCGACGTCGGCCTGCCCCGGCATATCCCGTATGATCGCCGCTTCCGAAAGCAGGTCGGCGACCTTTTTGGTGGGGGCGGTTAGAACCGTGTGATCGGTCGAAAGCTCACCGGCAAGATAGGTGGCATAATCGTCGTCACGGTTTGGTTGAAAGAGGGTAGGGGCGTAGCTTTTGTTATCCTCGTATTCAAACGAGTAGGTGGAAAGCGTGCGCCCTTCTTTTTTGTATTCCAGCGCCGCCACCGATGTGATGATCGAAGAATCAAGCCCCCCCGAAAGGAAGGTACAAAGCGGCACGTCGCTTACCAGTTGGCGACGAATGGCGTCGTAAAGCAGGTCGTGCGTATGCGCGATCATTTCGCTTTCGCTTTCTTTCGGTGTTGCCTCGGCCTTTAGCTTGAAATAGGGATACAGCCGAACCCCGCGGCGGCTGACGGTACCGCAAAAGCCCGCCTTTACTTGTTTGATTCCGCGGAGGACGGCGCTGCCTTCCCGCGTAACCGGGGCGGTGTACAAGAGCTCAAAAAGGCCGTCACCGTCAAGCTCGGCTCTCATACCGCTTCCTTTGAGGATCGCCTTGACCTCCGAGGCAAAATAAAAGCGCCCCCCGTATTCGGCGTAGTAAAGTGGCTTCACCCCCAAGCGGTCGCGCGCCAAAAACAGCTGTTCCCTCTCTTCATCGTATACGCAAAAGGCAAAGATCCCGTTTAGATGATGAACACATTCTTCCTTATATAAGGCGTAGCTGTAAAGAAGAAGCTCGGTGTCGCAACGCGTTTTGGGGTGGATCCCACGGGCAAGCAGCTCGCAAAGCAGCTCTCGACCGTTATACAGCTCTCCGTTATAAACGATCGTATAGGTATGCCCCTCGTATTTTACCGTCATCGGCTGGGCGCCAAGGGCGGGATCGATGACCGAAAGACGGTTATGCCCCAAAGAAACATGCTTCCCATAAAAAACGCCGCTGTCGTCGGGGCCCCTATGCTTCATCGTTGCCCCCATCTCTTCGATCGGCACGGGCCGACCTCTTTCATAATCGTAAATTCCGCAAATAGAACACATAAGATGCCCTCCTCGTTGTAGTATATGACGGGGGCGGGAAATCGGGATACAAAAAAGGCCAAGCGGCTTTTACCGTTTGGCCTTTTGGAATTATTTTATGAAAACGAGCGGATTTTCGGGATAGGGCGGCAGATCGGGCGGGGGCATATAGCCGCCGTATACGGGGCCCCTTTCCGTATTTCTCGGTCTTTCGGGGAAATCAAATACCGCACGTCCGTCTTCAAGGCGCAAAGCGGCCGAGAAGATACGCCCCGTCTTTTGCGAAACAAAGCCCTCCAAAAGATCGGTCTTTCCCTCCGAAAGAAGCTTTTCTACGGCGGATTTCGGGATCGTACGCCCGCAGATCACCTCTTTGATCGCAAAGCGGCAATCCTTTTCGCGGTAATTGGCACAGCCGTAGCCGAAGGAGGTTCGGCGCACGATACCCCCGCAAAGCGGGCAAGGGCCGACCTCGTCACCGAAAAGACCTGTGTCGGTATCCCTTTCGGGGGGCGCTTCTTTCTTTTCAAAGACCGAAGCGATCTCCTTTTCGGCAAGCTTTACCGAATCAAGCACGCTGCATTCTCCGCGATAGACGCGCTTTAAGGCACGGCCAAGCTCACTGGTCTTGTATTTATCCATGCTGATACCAAGGCGGGTCATCGCCTCGATCAGATACACGCCGTCGGGCAGAATGGTGTATACGTCCTTTTTCAGCTGTATGTAATTGCTCTTCTTGGCGTTATCAATGATGCCGGTACGGGTTGCTTCGGTACCAAGCTCAAGGCCCTCGAAGATCGCGCGGTAATCCTCGCTGTCGTCCCCCTCGCCCTCGCCTTCCTCGGCGTCCGGCTTGGCGGCCTTTTCTTCCTTGAAGGGGTTTTTGAG
>JAZRFI010000095.1:0-5421 GCA_045661285.1 Eubacteriales bacterium
AGCAAGGAGAAATGAAGCGAAAGAGAATGAGCGCGCATTTCGACTATACGACCGGGGAGAACATAACCGCAAATAAAAAAGAGGATTCGATAAGTCGGATCGTAGCCATGTCGTTCTGTGAGCCAAGGAGTTGAAAAATGATGTTGTCTTCCTAAGACCGCTTGGCCTCCGACTTAGCAAGGAGAAATGAAGCGAAAGAGAATGAGCGCGCATTTCGACTATACGACCGGGGAGAACATAACCGCAAATAAAAAAGAGGATTCGATGTTTTTCATCGTTTCCTCTTTTTTCTTTTCATCTATCCTTGGGCCCTTTTTCTTCTTTCCGTTGCCTTTTTTTAAAAAGTTTCACTTTTTCTTACGAAAGTGCTTGACTTTTATACTTTAGTATGCTAAAATTTTAAAACGTAGGCCACGAGGAGGATTTTCTATGAAGGAACATACAACCACCGACTTCAAAAAGCTTTATAGGGCCGTGCTTTCGTTGAAAAACCGTACAGAGTGCGAAGCCTTTTTTAAGGATATCTGCACCGAGCAAGAGCTTGCCTCTATCACTCAACGCATCGAGGTGGCAGAGCTTTTGCGCGAAGGAGGCAGCTATACCGAAATCAACAAAAAAACGGGGGCAAGCACCGCCACCATATCAAGAATCAGCCGCTATCTCCACAAAGGACAGGGTGGCTACAAAACTGTGCTGGAAAGGATAAAGAGAAAGCATGATTGAAGATTCGCTTTTAAGCTTCTCCGAAAGGGCGATCCTTACGCTTCGGGGGCTTTTCGCAGGGGCGGGCTACCGTCCTTTTAAAATGAGTAAATTTGAGGAATACGACTTGTATTCCAAAAACAAGGAGTTTTTAGTGTCCGACGGTGTCATTGCCTTTAACGATACCAACGGAAAGCTGATGGCTTTAAAGCCCGACGTCACGCTTTCGATTATTAAAAACGCCAAGGATACGGCCAATCTCCCCCAGAAATATTATTATAATGAAAACGTATACCGCATAGCGGGTCCGACCAACAGCTACCGTGAGATCATGCAGACGGGGGTTGAGTGCATCGGTAAGATCGATAAGCAAGAGACGGTCGAGGCAACCGCCCTGGCGCTGAAAAGCCTTGCTGCGCTTTCCCCTCGCTTTCTTTTGCAGCTGGCCGACGTATCACTGCTTCGTGCATTGCTTGCCGATCTTGGGATCGAAGAAGAGAGATGGGGCACGGTGCTTGCGGCAATCGCCGAGAAAAACACGGGGTCTGTCAAGCCCCTTTTGAGCGAGGAGGCATACAATGCCACAAGAGCTCTTATAAGGGGACAGGGCGGGCCGGAAGAAACGCTTTCCTTTCTTTCTTCGATTGCCCGCTCTAAAAAAACGAAAGCTCTGTTGCAAGATTTTGAGGATATTTTCCGATCGCTGTTTGCTCTCGGCTTTTCGCAAAATCTTTCGATCGATTTTTCCATCGCCTGCAAGGGCGGCTACTACAGCGGCCTCGTTTTCCGCGGATTTATCAACGGGCTGGAGGAGCGGGTGCTGGCCGGCGGTCGCTACGATAACCTGGTTCAGAAAATGGGGAAAAACGGGGGAGCCATTGGCTTTGCCTTTTATCTCGACGCCTTGGAGCGCTTGCAGGAAAAGACCGAACGGGAGGACGGATATCTCAACATTGCCCTTCCCAAGGGGCGGCTTGGCGAAACGGTATACGGGCTCTTTGAAAAGGCAGGCTTCGACTGCCCCTCGATCAAAGAAAACAACCGCAAGCTGATCTTTGAAAATCGGGAAAAAAAGCTTCGCTTTTTCTGGGTCAAGCCCTCTGACGTCACCATATACGTAGAAAGGGGCAGTGCCGATATCGGCGTGGCGGGTAAGGATATCCTGCTTGAATATCAGCCCGACGTTTTTGAGCTTTTGGATCTTCGCATTGGGAAATGCCGTATGGCCGTTGCTGCCAAAAAGGATTTTTGCGACGACGAAAGCAAGACCCTGCGGGTCGCCACCAAATTCTCACGGATCGCAAAGCATTATTACGCCAAAAAATGCAGAGATATTGATATCATTCACCTGAACGGCTCCATTGAGCTGGCGCCGATTCTGGGGCTTTCGGATGTGATCGTCGATATTGTCGAAACCGGAAAGACCCTGCTTGAAAACGATCTTATCCCCTTTGAAACCGTTGCGCCCATCAGTGCTCGCTTAATTGCCAACAAGGCGTCCTTCGGCTTTAAGGCGGAAAAAATAGAGGCTGTACGAAAAGCCCTTTCGAAAGAGGTACCGAAGGATGATTAAAATTTTAAACTACCGCGCCCTGCAAGAAAAAATATTCGAACGGCAGGAGGATACCGCCGCGGTAAGCGATATTGTTTCGAATATTATCGCCGACATACGGAAAAGAAAGGATGCAGCCCTTTACGAATACACCGAAAAATTCGATAAGGCCCGCCTTTCCTCGCTTACCGTTAGCGAAGAGGAATTTAAAGAAGCCGCACTTCTCTTGGAAGAAGACTTTAAGCAGGTCATCAAAAGGGCTGCCGCAAACATCCGCGAATTTCACGAAAAGCAGATCCGCCAAGGCTTTGAGATAAGAAAAGAAGACGGCATCGTAATCGGACAAAAGGTCACCCCCATCGAACGGGTGGGACTTTACGTGCCGGGCGGCACCGCCAGCTATCCTTCGACCGTGTTAATGGACGCCATTCCCGCCAAGCTTGCGGGCTGTCGCCGTATCGTAATCGCCACCCCGCCAAACAAGGACGGAAAGATTTCGCCCGCCATTTTGGTGGCAGCCAAGATCGCAGGGGTCGATACCGTTTATAAAATGGGGGGCGCACAAGCGATTGCGGCCCTTGCCTACGGCACGGAAAGCGTTGCCCCCGTCGATAAGATCGTCGGGCCCGGAAACGCCTTTGTGGCTGAGGCCAAGCGGCAGGTCTTTGGGCTTGTCAGCATCGATATGATTGCGGGGCCCAGCGAAATTTTGATCATTGCTGACGAAAAAAGCAATCCCCGCCACGTAGCGGCCGATCTTTTATCGCAAGCAGAGCATGACAAAATGGCCTCTGCCGTCCTCGTCACCGACAGCCCTTCTCTGGCAACGGCGGTACAGGCAGAGATAGAGCTTCAGCTTTCCTGCCTGCCGCGAATGGAGATCGCACGGGCCTCGATCGAAAACAACGGAAAAATTATTGTAGCCGATGATTTTGAAGAAGTGATAAAGGTCAGCAACCGTATCGCGCCCGAGCATTTGGAGCTTATGGTTGACAATCCCTTTGATTACCTTGACCGTATTGAGAACGCAGGCAGCATCTTTATGGGGCGTTACTGTCCCGAATCGTTAGGCGATTATTTTGCCGGGACAAACCACACCCTGCCGACCTCCGGAACCGCCCGTTTTTCTTCCCCCTTGTCGGTGGACGATTTTGTGAAAAAATCCCAATACACCTTTTATACCGAAAAAGCACTTCGAAAGGTATACCGTGACGTAGAGCGCTTTGCCGAAAAGGAAGGGCTTTCGGCCCACGCAAGAAGCGCCACGGTTCGTTTTAGTGAGGAAATATGAGTCGTTTTTTACAATCGCGCCTTCGCGAAATGACCGCCTATACACCGGGAGAGCAACCGCGCGACAAGCAATACATCAAGCTGAACACCAACGAATCCCCTTATCCGCCAAGCCCCTTAGTGTCGGCGGCCATCGACCGTGAACGCGTTTGTTCGCTTCGCCTTTACTGTGACCCGACCGCCGATCGGCTGAAGGAGGCGCTGGCCGAAGCCTACGGAGTTCAAAAAAATGAGGTCTTCGTGGGAAACGGGTCGGACGAAATTCTAAATTTCGCCTTTATGGCCTACGGCGAAAGAGGCGTTGCTTATACCGATATTACTTACGGCTTTTATGAAGTCTTTGCCGAGCTTCACGGGCTTTCTTCCACCGTTATCCCCCTGAAAGAGGATTTTACGCTAAATTCCAATGCTTTTATCGGCCTTAATAAGCTGATCGTTCTGGCAAGCCCCAACGCCCCCACGGGGATTGAGCTTTCGCCGGAGGAGGTGGAGCATATCCTCAAGGGGAACCCCGACAGCGTAATTTTGCTCGACCAGGCTTACGTGGATTTCGGCGGCACCGCGTTTTACAAGCTTTACAAAAAATACAAAAACCTTCTTACCGTACACACCTTCTCGAAATCGAGAAGCCTTGCGGGGGGGAGGCTTGGCTTTGCCATCGGAAATCAAGAGCTGATAGCCGACCTTGAAAAAATCAAATACGCGACCAACCCTTATAACGTCAATACCCTGACGCAAATTGCGGGCATCGCCTCGCTAAAAGACAGCGGCTACTACGAAGAAAACGCGCGTCTGATCGTAAAAACGCGCGAAAAAACCGCCGAAGGTCTACGTAAGCTTGGCTTTACGGTACTTCCCTCTAAAGCAAATTTTCTCTTCGCTTCGCATAAAAAGAAAGAAGGGGAGGAGCTTTATCTTTCCTTAAAGGAAAAAGGGATCCTCGTTCGCCATTTCAAAAGGCCACGCATCGATCGGTATATCCGCATAACCATCGGCACACCGCAGGAAATGCAGATCTTTACCGAGGAAATTGCCAAGATCATAGGAGAAAAAGAATGAGAAGCGCAACGATAAAAAGAACCACCAAAGAAACCGATATTGAGCTTACCCTTTGTCTGGATGGGGTGGGAAAGGCCGACGTACAAACGAACTGCGGCTTTTTTGACCATATGCTGACGCTTTTGGCCCATCATGCCCGCTTTGACCTTACCCTGAAGGCCGTGGGGGATACCGAGGTGGATTACCATCACACGGTCGAGGATGTGGGGATTGTTTTGGGGCGTGCGATCAAGGAAGCGCTGGGAGACGGAAGGGGGATCGTGCGTTACGGCACCACCATTCTTCCGATGGACGAAAGCCTTATTCTTACCTCTCTTGATATTTCGGGGCGCAGCTATCTGCGGCTTGATCTGCCGATACGCGCGCAAAAGATCGGCAGCTTCCCCACCGAGCTGATCGAAGAATTCTTCCTTTCGCTCGTACGGAATGCGGGGATCGGTCTTCATATCGTAAAAATGGCGGGCACCAACGCGCACCATATAGCCGAGGGGGCCTTTAAATCCTTCGCGCGCTCGTTACGCGCAGCGGTCGCCATCGAAGAAGCCTTTATAAATGAGGTCCCCTCTACCAAAGGGGTGCTGTGATGATCGGAATCGTTGACTACGGGGTCGGAAATCTTTTTTCACTTTCCTCTTCCTTAAAGGCAATCGGCAAAGAAGTCCTGATCAGCCGCGAGAAAAAAGAGCTTAAACGCTGCGATAAGCTGATCCTACCGGGGGTCGGCGCCTTCGGTGACGCCATTGCCAAGCTTTCCGACGATGGGCTTGACGGCTTTTTGACCGAAGAGGCCATGGGTGGTAAGCCACTGCTTGGCATTT
>JAZRFI010000096.1:0-13698 GCA_045661285.1 Eubacteriales bacterium
ATACTGTTATCATTGATAGGTATATATACAAAGCAAAGGAGCATTGTATGGGATTATTTCAAAAGATTTTCGGCACGTATAGCGAGCGGCAGATCAACCGTATCCGCCCGCTGGCCGATCAAATAGAGGCGCTTAGCGAAAAATACGCGGCGATGGGCGACGAAGAATTGCGTGGGCAGACGGCGATCCTTAAAGAACGTCTTGCCGCCGGTGAAACGCTTGACGGCATTTTGCCAGACGCCTTTGCCACGGTGCGCGAGGCCGCTACCCGCGTGCTTGGTAAGCGCCCTTTTTACGTACAGCTGCTTGGCGGTATCCTTCTCCACCAAGGGCGCATCGCCGAAATGAAGACGGGCGAAGGAAAAACGCTGGTCGCTACCCTGCCCGCCTACCTTAACGCCCTTACCGAAAACGGGGTGCATATCGTTACGGTAAACGATTATCTTGCCCGCCGTGACAGCGAGGAGATGGGGCGCGTATACGCTTCCCTGGGTCTTCCGACCGGGCTTGTGGTCCACGGCCAGTACCCCGAGGAGAAAAAAGCGGCCTACGCCGCCGATATTACCTACGGCACCAACAACGAATTCGGGTTTGACTATCTGCGTGACAACATGGTCATTTATAAGGACCGTATGGTACAAAGAGGTCATGCCTTCGCGATCGTAGACGAGGTTGACTCGATCCTTATCGACGAAGCGCGTACCCCGCTTATCATTTCGGGCGAGGGGGACGAATCGACCGAGCTTTATGACCGCGCCGACCGCTTTGCGAGAGGTCTTTCGAAGCTGGTTATCAAGGAACTGGACGAAAAAGAGGATCAGGACGATCTTTCGGGCGACTACGTGGTAGACGAAAAGGCGCATACGGTTACCCTTGGCCCATCGGGTATTGCGAAGGCCGAGAAATTCTTTGGGGTAGAAAACCTTTCCGATCCCGAGAACGCCACGCTTTATCATCATATCAATCAAGCCATCCGCGCCCACGGCATTATGAAGCGCGATATCGACTACGTGGTGAAGGATAACCAGGTCGTTATCGTTGACAGCTTTACGGGGCGTATGATGCCCGGCCGCCGCTATAACGAGGGGCTGCATCAAGCGATCGAAGCCAAAGAGCACGTGAAGATCGAAAAGGAATCGAAGACGCTTGCGACGGTTACCTTCCAGAACTATTTCCGTATGTACCGCAAGCTTTCGGGTATGACGGGTACGGCGCTTACCGAGGATAACGAATTCCGTGAGATCTACGCCCTTGACGTTGTTGAGGTGCCGACCAATAAGCCGATGATCCGCGCCGATCGAAACGACGTGGTCTTTATCAATCAAAACGGAAAATACCGCGCGATCGTTCGCCAGATCGCCGAGTGTCATAAAAAGGGGCAGCCCGTGCTGGTTGGTACGGTTTCGATCGAAAAATCCGAATTTCTCTCAAAGGTTCTGGATAGAAACGGCATCCGCCACACGGTTCTTAACGCCAAGCATCACGAAAAAGAGGCCGAGATCATTGCCCAGGCGGGTAAGCTTGGCGCCGTTACGATCTCCACCAATATGGCGGGGCGCGGTACCGATATCATGCTGGGCGGAAACCCCGAATATCTCGCAAAGGCCGATATGCGCCGCCAAGGCTATGACGAGGAGCTGATCGCCGCGGCGACGGGCTCTGCCTATACCGAGGACGAGGAGCTGCTTGCGGCGCGCGCGCAATACAAGGCTTTGCATGAAAAATACAAGGAAGAGATCCGCCCTGAGGCCGAAGCCGTTCGGGCGGCGGGCGGCCTTTTCATCCTGGGGACCGAGCGGCACGGAAGCCGCCGTATCGCCAACCAGCTTCGCGGTCGAAGCGGCCGTCAGGGTGACCCCGGCGAATCGCGCTTCTTCCTTTCGCTTGACGACGATTTGATGCGCCTTTTCGGCAGCGAAAGGGTGGTTTCGCTCGTTTCGCGCCTTGGGATGCAAGAGGATACCCCGATCGACGCGCGTATTCTCTCCAACTCGATCGAAAGCGCGCAAAGTCGCATTGAGAGCCAAAACTTCTCGCGCCGTAAGAACGTGCTTTCGTACGACGACGTAATGAATCAGCAAAGAAAGCTGATCTATAAGCAACGCGGCGACGTTTTGGACGGCAACGTTCTGACCGATACCATTCTTCGTATGATACACGAGGAAGTGGAGGAAGCGGTTATGGAGGCTTGCCAATCGGATGCGCGCGAAGAATGGAATCTTGATCTGATCAAAAACCGCTTTATGGGTCTGCTTCCCCTGCCCGATGCCGCTTCTCTGCCCGAAAACCGCGAAGGGCTGCTGAAGGATCTTACCGAAAAGGCGCTTGCCCTTTATAAGAGCAAGGACGCGCTCTTTGGGGAAGAAGGTATGCGCGAGATTGAACGCGTCATTCTGCTTCGCAACGTCGATGCGCTTTGGATGGAGCATCTGGACGCGATGGACGACTTAAAGGGCTCGGTCGGGCTGAACGCCTATGCCCAGCGCAACCCCTTGGATATGTTCCGCATCATCGGGAACGATATGTTCGAAGAAATGATCACCGATATCCGTAAGCGGACGGTGCGCACCCTTCTTTCGGCCGTACCGCAAGCAAGACCGATCGTACGCAAAGAGGTCGCCAAGCCCTTGATCGAGGGATTTGAGGGCGGTAAGATGCCCACGAAGAAGCCCCTTAATAAGCAAGGGGAAAAGGTTGGAAGAAACGACCCCTGCCCCTGCGGAAGCGGGAAGAAATACAAAAAATGCTGCGGCGCTGCCGACAGCAATCAGCAAGGATAAAACTATGGGCTTCGGTACGCTTTTTCTCGGCTATCTGATCTTGATCAATACCATTGCCTTCACGGGCTTTACCAAGATTATTGCCTATCTTATTATGCTTTTGGCGCTTCTTAAGCTGCGCCCTTATAATGCCCCCCTGAAAAGCGCCTTTATCTCGCTTATTCCTCTTTCCCTTATGGGGGGCGTGCTGCTTTATCTGCAAGCGGCGGATCTTCTTTCTCTCCCCGCAAGCCCCGACGCCGTTACCTATTCCTCGGTGATCGCCAGCGTTTTAGAGCTTGTTTTCTCCTTCTATCTGCTTAAAGGATTGCAAGCCATCGCCAAGGAAACGGGGGTATACGTATTAGAGGTACGCGCCTTCCGCAACCGCCTCTTTACCTGCCTTTATTACCTTTTGTTTATCCTTGGGCAGATCCCGTGGGAAGGGAACGCCGTATTCTTTGCCTATTACAGCCTTGTTATTCTTCTTTTCGGCTTTGCCGTTATGATCCTTAACGCCAAGCTGATCTACAACTGCTATATGTGGATCTGCCTTGAGGGAGAAGAGGATATGGGGCGACGCCGCTCTTCCTTCAAGCCGCTGGATAAGCTGTACGAACGGCTTGACGCGCTATGGGAGAGCTTTGCCAAGCGGCGAGGCGAGGCCGACGCCGAATACCGCCGGGAGCAAGCTGCACGAAAGAACAAGAAAAAAGGAAATAAAAAATGAAAGCTGTTAAAAAACTGTTTCCGATCGGCTTAATGTCGGTAGGGCTATGGTTTCTTTTTAATCCGAATATAAGTATTATCGATCCCCTGCCCGACGCCGTCGGCTTCTTGCTGTTTGCGCTGGCGCTTCGGCGTGTTGCCCTTTTCGTACCGTATATGCAAGAGGCGATGGAGGGCTTCAAGAAGCTTTTTTATATCACGCTGATGAAGCTCCCTGCCCTTTTTGTGATGATCACCCTCTTTAACGACCGCATCGCCATCACCCTTTTCTCGCTTTCCTTCGCGATCGTTGAGCTTATCTTTCTCTTGCCCGCCTTTCGTGATCTCTTTGAGGGATTCTCGTATCTTGGGCAACGCTTTGGATGCCCGGCCGCCATCACTCCGACCGATACGGTAAAAGGGCCCGATTCGCTTCGCTTCTTTACCTATATTTTCGTTTCGGCTAAGGCTGTGGCCTCTACGCTTCCCGATTTCGTTTTCCTCTTCCCCTATGACCCGCTTACGAAGGAAGGGACCAGCGTTTCGGGCGCATCCTATCTCTTGATCGTTTCGATCCTCGCCCTTTTGGTGCTGATCATCGGGATCTTCTGGCTTTCTTATCTGCGCACCTACTTCCGCGCGATCGAAGAGGACGCGGGGCTTCGTACCCTTTCAGCACCCGAGGGGGTCGACCTTACCGAACAAAAGAATAATTTTCTTACGGCTCTTCCGTATCTCCTTTTTGGGGCGGGCTTCTTCTTCTCGATCGATCTTGTGGTCGACAACCTACTGATCCTTCCCGATTATCTTTCGGCCGCCTTTTTCCTGGCCGCCGCCATCTATCTCGTTACGAAGCATCCCATCAAGGGGCGCGCCTCGCTGATCGCTTCGGGGGGCTATTTTCTCTCCACCATTCTCTTCTCGATCTTTCGTTCTCAGTTCTACGGCAGCTTCAAGGAAAGCGATATTATGAGCCCTGACGGCGTGATCCGCATCCCCGAGGCCTATGCCGCCTATCTGCCGATGCTTTTGGGCAGCTTTTTGCAAGAGGCGCTGTTCTTCCTCTCGGTTCTCTTTCTGGTTTTCTTGCTTCGGGATTACGAAAAGGAACAGCTTCCCCTCCCCGCTTTTAAAACGAAATACGAAGAGGATTGGCACGAAGCGCAGGACCGATCGAAAAGAAGGGTGGATCTTTGCATCATTCTTCTTTCCGCCGCTACCGCCCTTGCTACCTTTATCGATATGTATTTGATGCGGTATACGGGGCAGGTGGAAATGAACCCGAATTATGAGGGCGGGAGCGTTTACGCGCCGGTTTACGGTACCTTCTGGGTCTTGCCCTTTACCCTTTCGATCGCGCTTGTCTTTCTTTCGATCGCCACCTGCCGCCGCCGCAAAAACGAGCTGCTGGGGATCGAAGAGGAATAATTCAGCCGATCAGCCCCTCCATATAGCTTTTTTCCACGGCCGACGAGAGACGGCGGGCGCAGGCCTCCTGCCAATCCTTGCGGCTAAGAAGCGTAAGGTCGCTATGATCGGTCATAAACCCAAGCTCGATCAGCAAAGCGGGAAGCGCGGTATCCTTTAAGACGATATACGAATTTCCCTCGCGGATACGGGGGGCGCCGGTTGCGGGAAAAGCCGCGCGCAAACCGCTCATCTCCCCCGAAAAGACCTCGGCCAAGGATTTGGCGCGGTAGGTCGTATCGCTGCGTCCGTTATAAAAAACGATCGGGCCGTAGGCTCTCCCCTCCCCCGCATAGGCGTTGCAGTGTATCGAAAGATACAGATGCGCGCCTTTCTTTTTTGCGAGTTGCCGCCGCGCCAGCGCCTCGTCGGTGGTTTGGTAAGAGGAATTATAGTTGCTTCCCCCAAGCAAAGAGGTATCCGCCTCTCGTATCATCAAAACCGAATATCCAAGCTCCGCAAGGTTCTTACGCAGTAAGAGCGCTACCGAAAGATTGAAATTCTTTTCGTAATATGTAACACCCGAAAGCACCCCGATCGCCCCGGGGTCCTTTAGCCCATGCCCCGCGTCAAGGCAGATAAGGATCTCCTTTCGTGGGTTATCCTTGGGCATCTCCTCTTCCTTCGGCTCTTCCTCTGGGGGTGTCACGGGCGGCGGTAGGGGCTTCGGCGGCGCCTCTGTCTTTGGCGGTGCCGTCGTGGTGGGGGGAACCTCTTCCCCGCCGCTTTCGTTTTTATCGGCGCCCGCGGGCGGCAGCGTCACAGTGGGGCGAACGGTTTGTGTCGGCCCTTTCGTTTGCTCACTCACGCTTCCCGCTGTCGTTTCGTTTGGCAAAGCGCCGCACGATACAAGCAAGGGGAGCAGCAACAAAGTGCAAAGCAATCTTCTTTTTTTCATGGTTTCACTCCTTGACTTTTATGCTTCGATTGTATCGCTTTAAAGCCTAAAATTCAAGAAATCCCCCGCCTCCTCTTCCTGCCCCAAAAGGAAGGATTTGTTTACAAAACCCGCTTTTTTCTATCCTTTTCCAATCTAACCAAGAAAAAAAGGCGACCGATTATCTCGGTCGCCTTTTTTGCGTTCTTTCTTAATAGATCAGATAATAGAGCATCGTCGTCAGGATACCGACGAGCATCATACCCGCCATAATGAGGGCGAAAATTTGTCTTCTTCTTTCCTTTTTGGTCATCTTACTCATGATAAAAGCATTCCTTCCTGCGGCGATGCCGCATTTTTGATAAAATACCGAGAGATATTCAAGGTTCCCGCTTCTTTTGCGTTCGGGATCCTTGTATGTAACGAGGCAAGCCCCCTGGCAACCGTTTCAATTGGATCGCGAAGGCGCATAGCGTTTACCCCGGTAACACCGCTGATCATTTTGTCAAGCCCCTCTAAAAGGCAACCGCCCCCGCAAAGAAGGATGCCGGTATCAAAGACCTCTTGCACACAGTCACTGGGGATGCGGGTGATGGCGTCACACACCGCCTCGATAAGGGCGGCCATCGGCTCTTCAAGCGCGGTGAACATCTCCTCAGAGCAGATCCTTACCGAGCAGCATTCGTTGTTTTTCGCATCGCGCCCCCGTACGTCTACGTATTTCTTTTCGTTTCCGACCCAGACCGTGCCGATCTTTTGCTTGATCAGCTCGGCGCTTTGCAAGGAAATACGGACCTTGTGCTTTCTGAGAAGATATTCGGCGATCGCGCGGTCGAAGGCGCCGCCCGCCGCCGCATACGTATTCTTATAAAAGATACGGCCGTGGCAAAGGATGATGATATCGGTACGGGCTGCCCCGATATCCACCACGACCCCACTGTTTCTGGGACCCAGATCGTTTCCGGCCAGGGCCGCTAAGGGGGCATACACGAAATGCACGTCCGAAGCCCCGGCTTGGATCGCCATTTCGGCAAGCGCCGCTTCTTCGACCTCCTCGAAGCTGCAAGGCACGCTCATAAACAAACGCGCCCCTTCGGCATCCTCAATATGCATAAGGCTGTGGGCGATCGCGGCCTTGGTATACGAGGGGACGACGATCCGTTCTTCGAATATACGGTGTACGACCGCTTTCGCGCTTTCTTTCCCGACGTAGCGCTGCGCATCGCCGCCAATTCCCAAGAAAGCCCTGTTTTCCCGATCTAATGCCACGTAGGAAGCCTCACGAAAAAGCTTTTCCCCATTTTCCGCGGCGGTAACGATCTCAGAAGCCCCAAGGTCAATGCCAACCGTTTTCATCACGTCCCCCCCTTTCTAAAAGCACGTATGCTTTTGATTTGTTTACACTAATTTATCGGTATTTACTATTATACACGCTAAAGCGCTTCTTTTCAAGTCGAAAAACAAATCTTACCGATTTAATTTTGCGCGCTTTTCAAATTATGGGCAAGAAGTGTGTAACGCAAAAGCTGGCGATCGTTTTCAACCATCGTCTGCAAAACGTCTTCCCGCCCGACCAGAATCACGCGTACCCTTGCCCTTGTGACGGCCGTATACAAAAGATTGCGCGTTTTCAGCATCGGCGGGCAATTATAAAGCGGTAGGATCACGGTTCCGTATTCACTGCCCTGGCTTTTATGAACCGTAATGGCGTACGCCAGCTCCAGCTCGTCAAGGCTACCCTTATCGTAACGGGCGATGCGCCCCGCGTCAAAGAGAACGTCCACAAACGCGCCCCCTTCGCTGATATCGGTAATGACCCCAATATCGCCGTTAAAGATCCCGTCGTTATCGGTCGGATTTTCTACCCACTCGATACCGTAGTTATTTCGGGTCTGCATCACGCGATCCCCCACACGATACACGCGCTCGCCGATCAAAAGCTCTTTCTTTTTAGGATCTTTTTCGTTCAGCGTCGCTTGTAAAAGCGCATTAAGGGCCTCGGTTCCGCTACTTCCCCTACGGGAAGGGGTGATGACCTGCGTTTGCTCAAGGATGCTTTTTCCATAGGCCTTCGGCAAGCGTCTTGCCAAAAGATCCGCCACGGTTTTGGGGATCTGCTCCTCACGCCGAGGCAAAAAGAAGAAATCGTTATCCGATACCGAAAGGGTCGGCATTTTTCCCTCGTTGATCTTATGGGCGTTCATAACGATCAGGCTTTCGCGCGATTGGCGAAAGATCTCGTCAAGCCGCACGGTATTCAGCCGCCCGCTTGCAATAAGATCACCGAGAACGTTCCCTGCCCCCACCGAGGGAAGCTGATCGGCATCCCCGACGAAAATAAGACGCGCGCCGCGCTTTATGGCGCAAAGCAATGCCTCGGAAAGCAGAATATCGAGCATCGAAAGCTCGTCCACGATCAAAACGTCCTCTTCAAGTGGGTTTTTCTGATTGCGGGAAAAGCGGGGGGCATCCCCCTCCCCACGCACACATTCAAGTAAACGGTGTACGGTTTTGGCTTCGGCAGACGTTGCCTCGCTCATTCGCTTGGCGGCGCGCCCCGTGGGGGCGGCGAGGGCTACCCGCATCCCGATACTGCCGAATATCGACAAAAGCCCTTTGATAATGGTGGTTTTACCGGTACCGGGGCCGCCGGTCAAGACCAACACCCCGCTTCGCATCGCCTCGCGAAGAGAAAGGCGCTGGGCGGCGGCGTAGGTGATCCCGCTTTCGATCTCAACCTTTTCGATCAAACGGTCGATATCGTTGTGATGAAAGACGGGGCACCCGCGGTCAATATCAAGCAAACGGCGGGCAACGTACGCTTCGGCATCGTAATATTTTTTGAGATACCAATACGTTACCCCATCTACCTCTTTTTTAAAGAGGATACGACTTTCTTCGGCCAGAAAAAGGGCGTTTTGGATCAACGAAGAAGCAACCGAAAGCTGCTCTTCCGCCGCCGAAAGAAGCTTGTCCTCGGGCATACAGGTGTGCCCGCTTGCGGAAGCCCCCATCTGTAAAATATAGATAAGACCACTGACCAAACGCTCGTTTGATTCACGCACGATCCCAAGCGATGCGGCAATGGCGTCTGCCCGCTCAAAGCCGATTCCGAAAACGTCGCGGCAAAGACGGTAGGGGTTCTCCTTAATGATCCCTACGGCGCCGCTTCCCCATTGCTTATAGATGCGGTTGATGATCGCGCTGCCGAAATAATCGCGGCAGAACATCATCAGATTGCGAATACCCGATTGCTCGCAAAAGGACTGATGGATCTCCTTGGCCTTTTTCGGCGAGATCCCCGGAATATCCGAGAGCCATTCCGGATGCTTTTCGATCACCTCAAAGGTTTCGTCACCGTACCGTTCGACGATCTTGATGGCGGTTGCGGCCCCAACTCCGCGTACGGTTCGGGAAGAAAGGTATTTAAGGATTGCGGCCGCCCCGGTCGGTAGGTGCTTTTCATAGGACACGACCGAAAATTGCTTTCCGTATTCCGCGTGGGTCGTGTACGAACCGCAAAGAAGTGCCTCTTCCCCTTCGGAAAGATAGGGCATATTTCCAACGGCGACGACACGCTCACCCTTGTCGCTAAGCAGCTCGATCACCGTGTAATCGCTGCTTTCGCTACGAAAGATCACCGATTCCACGCTTCCGCTGAGCGTTATCCTTTCTCCCCCCTCACCGAAGGGGGGCTTGGTTTCTTTTTTCATAGTATTCCTCGTATGAAAGATAAATCTCGGTGCCGCCGTTAGCCAGGCGACGAAGCACCTCCCCCCGTAAGGGGCAATCGATCAGAAGCACGGGGGGCTCGTTTCCCATAGCATCGGTACGAAGCTGTAAGATCTCTAATTGCTCTTCGGTCTCCTCTTCGGAGGAAGAAACGGTGAAGCGAAGGGCGGGAACGGTTTTGATCTCCCCCGAAACGCCGTCAAAAAGAAATTGGCGGACAGCCCGATAAAAGCCGTATACGGCAAAGGCTGCGATCAGCAAGCAAAGAATCTCATATAGCATAAAACGCCTCCCGTTTTTTATAGCATATGCGGGCGGCGTTTTTGTGGTCACAGAAGCTTCGAAAGCTCTTCTTTAAGGTCGGTCTTTTCCCAAGGGGCCGAAAGGTCCTCGCGCCCCATATGCCCATACGCGGCAAACGGCTTATAAATAGGACGGCGAAGCGAGAAGCGGTTGATGATCGCGCCGGGGCGCAGATCAACGAGCGCGGTAAGAGCATCGGTAATTTTTTCTTCGGATACCTTCCCCGTGCCGAACGTCTCAACCATGACCGAAACCGGCTTCGCAACGCCGATAGCGTACGCGATCTGTACCTCGCAACGCTCGGCAAGACCCGCGGCTACGACGTTCTTGGCAAGATAACGGGCGGCGTACGAGGCGCTTCTGTCTACCTTGGTCGGGTCCTTACCCGAGAAGGCGCCGCCGCCGTGGCGGGAATAACCGCCGTAGGTATCCACGATGATCTTACGCCCGGTAAGACCGGTATCACCCGCAGGACCGCCGATAACAAAGCGCCCGGTCGGGTTCACGTAGATCTTGGTGGAATCATCAAGCAACGAGGCGGGAATGATGGGGGTGATGACCTCTCTTACGATATCGGCCTTCATTTGCTCCATCGTCACGTCGGGGTCGTGCTGCGAGGAAATAACGACGGTATCAACGCGAAGGGGGGTATCCCCTTCGTATTCAACGGTTACCTGCGTTTTCCCGTCGGGACGAAGATACGAAAGCGTTTTATCCTTTCTGACCTTCGTGAGCTGCTTGGCAAGACGGTGCGAAAGCGAGATGGGAAGCGGCATAAGCTCCTCGGTCTCGCGGCATGCGTAGCCGAACATCAGCCCCTGGTCGCCGGCGCCCGTATTCAAATCGTCGGAAAGCTCACCCGCCTTATCCTCGGCGCAACGGTCAACGCCCATCGCGATATCGGGCGATTGCTCGTGAATCGAGGTAAGGACCGCGCAGTTATCGGCATCAAAGCCGTAGGAAGCGTTATCGTAGCCGATCGAACGGACGGTATCGCGCACGATGGTTTGGATATCTACGTACGCCTCGGTCGTGATCTCACCCATAACGGTTACCACGCCCGTGGTCGCGAAGGTCTCGCACGCCACGCGGGAAAAGGGATCCTTCTCCAGCATCGCGTCAAGGATCGAATCCGAGATCATATCGCACATTTTGTCGGGATGTCCCTCGGTGACCGATTCGGAAGTAAACAGTTTTTTGTTCATTTTTATGTCCTCTATTTCTAAAAATCCTTAAAAAAATCGGGGCGCGCGCCGCGTCCCGATCCTAAAGCTCTCATCTATCGGGATTTAGCACCTTGAATTAACAGGTTGCCGGGCTTCACAGGGCCAGTCCCTCCGCCGCTCTTGATAAGATATTCAATTGCTTCAACAGTATAACATAAGATAAAGAAAAATGCAAGAGGTTTTTTAATTTAAAATCAGCCGCGAAGCGACTCGATCGCCTCTTTCATATCGGGCGCCAAAAAGACAGACGAGCCGGCTACCAGAATATCCGCCCCGGCCGCAACCGCCGCTTTCGCCGTTTCCTTATTGATACCGCCGTCTACCTCAATCTTGATATGCGAAAGCCCGCGCTCAAGAAGGATCGCCTTTAATTCCTTGACCTTTTCAATCGTTGCGGGGATCAGCGACTGGCCGCCAAAGCCCGGCTCTACCGTCATGATAAGAACCATATCAAGGCGGTCAAGATAGGGCAAAATGGCCGAAACGGGGGTCGCGGGCTTGATCGAAAGCCCTACCTTCTTGCCGGCCGAGGCGATCAGATCGATCGCCGTATCCACGCTTTTGCAAGCCTCGTAATGTACGGTGACCCAATCGGCGCCCGCTTTAATAAAGCGCTCGATATACCGCTCGGGCTCGGTGATCATCAAATGTACGTCAAAGGGCATTTCGGTATAAGGGCGGATCGCCGAGATAATCGGAAAGCCAAAGCTGATATTGGGAACGAATACCCCGTCCATAACGTCGATATGGGCGGCGTCTGCCCCCGCTTTTTCCATCGCCACGATATCCTTGGCCATATTGGCGAAATCACAGGATAAAATAGAAGGTGCAATTTGTGTCATGATAGAACCTCTCGTTAAAATATTCTCGTTTTTACGGTGGCAGAAGGGCACCGTTTCCATAACCTATTTATTGCGGGGAAAAGAAATCTTCGTACTCGTCGCGCGCCCCGACGGTAAAGAAAAAGACGTGGGGTTTGTGGCGCGCGGCCATACGTGGGGGTGGGAAACCACCCCTTATTTTTGTAAAGCCAAAAGGCAAACGGCGTGGGCGGCAACGCCTTCCCCTCTGCCCGAAAAGCCAAGCCCCTCTTCGGTTGTGGCCTTGATATTCACGGATTCCTTCTCCACCGAAAACAGCGAAGAAACGATGCTTCTCATCTCATCAAGGTACGGGGCAAGCTTAGGCTTTTGCGCAATGACAGTTGCGTCGATATTTAAAACGGCGTACTGCCGCTCGCGCATAAGAAGGGCGACCCGCTCACAAAGAAGGCGACTGTCGATCCCCGCCAATTCTTCGCTGGTATCGGGGAAATACTGCCCGATATCGCCAAGACCGAGGGCGCCTAGCACCGCATCCATAATCGCGTGCAAAAGGCAATCGGCATCCGAATGGCCGAGAAGCCCCTTTTCATAAGGGATACGAACGCCGCCGAGGATGAGGGGGCGCCCCTCAATCAGGCGATGCGCGTCATAGCCGTGACCGATCTTAAAGGGAGACATATCAGGGATTCTCCTTTTTCTTTTTTTGGTTTCGGCACAAAAGCACGGCCTCTGCCAGCAAAAGATCCGACGGGGTCGTGATCTTGAAATTTTCATACTTGGCCTCAACGATACGCACGCGCTGCCCGATAGATTCAAGCAGCATGCTGTCGTCGGTTACCGTATATCCGTTCTTAAAGGCCAAGGTCGCCGCGCCGATATACATCGACAAAGAAAAGACCTGCGGGGTCTGCGCAAGGCGCAGCTCTTCCCGATCAAGCGTTTCGCGAATAAAGCTATCCTTCCCTACCCGCTTGACGGTATCGTGAACGGGGCCGACGAGCATCGCCGCCCGATAGGAATAGGCGGCCGAGACCGCGGCGCATATATCGTCGGGCGTTATAAGACAGCGCGCGACGTCGTGGATCGCGACATACTTGATCCCCTCGGAAACACGCTTGGCACCGTTATACGCCGAATGTTGGCGGGTCTTTCCGCCGACGACGATCCTTCTTACCTTACGAAAGCCGTGGGCGCGAACCAGCTCAGCCGCCCCCTTCATATCCTCGCGACGGCAAACGACGATAATCTCGTCTATATACGGGCAGCTTTCAAAGGCGGATATCGCGTAATAAAGGATCGGCTTTCCGTCTATCGTCACCCATTGCTTCGCGGCCCCGACCCCGTTATTCATACGGTTTCCGTCACCGGCGGCCAACAGCACCGCCGCGGTATAGGGGCGGTTTTGCAAGGAAAGAGTCCGAACCAACCCCGAAAGACAACGAGTCAGCTTCATTATTTGCGGTGGTACACGTAATGGGCGGTCATCGTGCGTACCTTTCCCCCTTCTTCGAGATTGGGGGCGGTTAAGATCACCCCGTCACCCGACATAAGCTCGCTGATCTCAAGCTCCGCAATATCGGCGCGAAGCAGGATCTCGCCCGAGGAAAAAACCAAAAACTCATCGCCACGCACCGATAAATTTCCCCCACGCCCGATCACGTCGTCGTTATCGCCGTGACGCTCGGTCACGTAACGGATCACCAGCCCGTGAAGCTGCTTGGCGCGGCGCATGCGGTACGCCTTACTTTTGGGATTCTCGCGAAACCCCAGCAAACGGCCAAGACCCATCCTTTTTCCCCCCG
>JAZRFI010000097.1:0-7406 GCA_045661285.1 Eubacteriales bacterium
CTACAATACCGCCTGATCAAAAAATACCTTGAGGAGCTGACCGAAAACCAGACGCTGGTGATCGAATCGGGCCATCCCTTAGGGCTCTTCCCCTCCAAGCCCACCGCCCCACGCGTTATTATCACGAACGCCTTGATGATCGGTATGTTTGACAACATGGACGATTGGGAGATCGCCGAACAGATGGGCGTTGCCAACTACGGCCAGATGACGGCGGGCGGCTGGATGTATATCGGCCCGCAGGGCATCGTACACGGAACCTTTAACACCATTCTCGGCGCGGGGCGCAAGTTCCTCGGCATCAGCGAGCAGGGTGACCTTTTGGGGCGCACCTTCGTTTCCTCGGGTCTTGGCGGGATGAGCGGCGCGCAACCGAAGGCCGCCAACATCGCAAACGCCGTCGGCATCTTTGCCGAGGTCGACCTTTCGCGCATCCAAACACGCTACGATCAGGGCTGGGTCAACGTGATCAGCGACGATCTTGGCGAGGTCTTTGCGATAGCCCGTGAGCATATCGAAGCGAAAAAGACCATCTCGATCGCCTACCACGGCAACATCGTAGATCTTCTTGAATACGCCGACAAGATCGGCTTCCATATTGATCTGCTTTCCGACCAGACCTCTTGCCACAACGCCTATAACGGCGGCTACTGCCCGCAAGGGCTTTCCTTCGACGAGCGCACGCAGCTTCTGCACGACGATCGCGAGGAATTCTGCCGCCGGGTCGATCTGTCGCTTCGCAAGCACTTTGAGGTCATCTGCCGCCTCGTCAAGAAGGGGACTTACTTCTTCGACTACGGCAACTCGTTTATGAAGGCCATTTACGATAGCGGCGTCAAAGAGATCTCGAAGAACGGGACCGACGAAAAGGACGGCTTCATCTTCCCCTCGTACGTAGAAGATATCATGGGCCCGATGCTCTTTGACTACGGCTACGGCCCCTTCCGTTGGGTATGCCTTTCGGGGAAGGAAGAGGATCTAAGAAAGACCGATAAGGCCGCCATGGACTGCATTGATCCCACCCGCCGCTTTCAGGACCGCGACAACTATATCTGGATCCGCGATGCCGAGAAGAACCGCTTGGTCGTTGGCACGCAGGCCCGTATCCTGTATCAGGACGCCGAGGGGCGCACCCGTATCGCGCTTCGCTTTAACGAGCTGGTACGAAAGGGCGAGATCGGCCCCGTGATGCTGGGGCGCGACCACCACGACGTATCGGGAACCGACTCCCCCTTCCGTGAAACCTCCAACATCAAGGACGGTAGCAACGTGATGGCGGATATGGCGGTACAGTGCTTTGCCGGTAACGCCGCGCGCGGCATGAGCCTTTGTGCGCTTCATAACGGCGGCGGCGTTGGCATCGGCAAATCAATCAACGGCGGCTTCGGGCTGGTGCTGGACGGAAGCGAGCGCGTTGATGAGATCATCCGAAGTGCTATGATGTGGGACGTGATGGGTGGCGTGGCCCGCCGCAACTGGGCGCGGAACGAGCATTCGATCGAAACCACGATCCTTTATAACCGAAAAAGCGAGGGAAAGGCACACGTGACCGTGCCCTATCTCGTATCCGACGAGTTGATAAATAAGCTGACAAAAGAGCTTTGATCCTATAAAATGAAAAGAGGACTTTACTATGGCTAAGATTGTTGAATGTGTACCGAATATCAGTGAGGGACGTAACAGCGCCGTGATCGAAGCGGTGATCGACGTCATTCGCGCAACCGCGGGCGTTACTCTTCTCGATTACAGCAGCGACCCCTCGCACAACCGCACGGTCATCACCTTTCTCGGTTGCCCCGAGGGGGTTGCCGAGGCGGCCGTCGGCGTGGCCAAGAAAGCCGCAGAGCTTATTGACCTGACGCGTCACGAGGGCGAGCATCCCAGAATGGGCGCGGTCGACGTAATCCCCTTTATCCCGATCAAGGAAATGACGGCCGAGGATTGCGTTGCGCTTTCAAAAACCGTAGCCGAGCGCGTTTGGAAGGAAGCGGGCATGCCCGTATTCCTTTACGAGGATTCGGCCTCGGCCCCCCACCGCCAAAACCTTGCCTCGATCCGCAAGGGTCAGTTTGAGGGCATGGCCGAGAAGGTTTTGCTTCCCGAATGGGAGCCCGATTTCGGCGGTCGCACCGTTCACCCGACGGCCGGGGTCGTCGCGGTAGGCGCGCGTATGCCGCTGGTCGCCTTTAACATCAACCTCTCGACCTCGGACGTTGAGATCGCCTCGAAGATCGCCAAGATCATCCGTCGCAGCAGCGGCGGCTTTGATTGCGTTAAGGCGCTCGGCGTGATGCTGGAGGAACGCAATACCGCGCAGGTCTCGATCAATATGACCAACTTCCACAAGACCCCGCTCTACCGCGTGCTGGAGCTGGTGAAGGCCGAGGCGAAGCGCTACGGCGTACACGTCGTCGGCACCGAGATCATCGGCCTTACGCCGATGCAGGCCCTTATCGATTCGGCCGAATACTATCTGCAGATCGAAAACTTTGATTTTGATAAGCAGGTACTGGAAAACCACATTCTGTAAGGTGAACCGTATGCTTCTTATAAAAAACATCGGTCTGCTTGCCACCCCGCTCGGAAAGAGCGCCAAGGGCGGAAAAGCGCAAGCCGAATGTCAAAAATCAAAAAACGCCGCTGTGCTTTGCGACGGGGGAAAGATCGTTTCGATCTTTGAAAACGGGGCACTTCCCTCTTCCCTTCGTGAGGATTGCCGCATCATCGACGCCGAAGGATGCCTTGTGACCCCCGGGCTTATTGATTGCCATACCCACCTCGTTTTCGGGGGTTGGCGGCATCACGAGATCCCCCTGAAGCTGAAGGGGGCTTCCTACCTTGATATCCTCAAGGCGGGCGGCGGCATTTTGGATACCGTCCGCCATACGCGGCAGATGAGCGAGGACGAATTGTTCCGGCGCAGCCGCGGCTTTATCGACGAGATGCTTTCGCTTGGCGTTACGACGGTGGAATCGAAAAGCGGCTATGGGCTGACGAAGGACGATGAATTAAAGCAGCTTCGTGTGAACCGACGCTTACAGGAAAAGACCCCCGCCGACCTCGTCTCCACTTTTCTCGGCGCGCATGCCGTGCCCCCCGAATACCGTGGGCGCCCCGGGGAATACATTGACTATCTGTGCGAAGAGGTCCTTCCCGTCATCGCAAAGGAAGGGTTGGCCGAATTTTGCGACGTTTTCTGCGAGGACTCGGTCTTTAACGTCGAAGAAAGCCGAAAAATGCTGCTTTCGGCGCAAGAATTGGGGCTTCGCAGCAAGATCCACGCCGACGAGATCGAAGCGATCGGCGGGGCGGTTTTGGCCGGTGAGATCGGCGCCGTAACAGCCGAGCATCTGATCGCCACCAACCAAGAGGGGATCGAAAGCATGGCAAGGGGCGGCGTGATCGCGGCGCTTCTGCCCGCGACCTCCTTCTATCTCAATAAGACCTTTGCCCCCGCAAGGGAAATGATCGAAGCGGGGATCCCCGTGGCGATCGCCTCGGATTTCAACCCCGGCTCCTGCCCCTCGCTGAACCTGCAATTCGCCATCAACCTCGGCTACCTCAAATACCGTATGCTGCCCGAGGAGATCCTTACCGCGGTTACCCTCAACGCGGCGGCCGCCGTCGGGCGGGCTGATCGGCTTGGCACGCTTGAGATCGGGAAGCAGGCCGATCTCGTTATCTGGAACGCCGACAGCTTCGAAATGCTTTGCTACCGCTTTGGCACGAATCAAGCAAAGTCGGTTATCAAAAAGGGAGAAATAATACGATGAAATTAGCCGATATGACACTCACTTCTTACCTTGAGCTCCTCGGCTCTGACGCGCCCGCCCCCGGCGGTGGAAGCGCCAGCGCCCTTCTCGGCGCGCAGGGCGCCGCCCTTGCCGCAATGGTAGCGGCCTTAACGATCGGGAAAAAGAAATACCCCGACGATCAAGCGCTTTGCATCGACGTTGCCGAAAAGGCCACGGCGCTTCGTGACGCGCTTCTTCTGCAAGTCGATAAGGATACCGAGGCCTTTAACCTGGTTTCGGCTGCCTTCCGTCTGCCGAAGGAGAGCGACGAGGAAAAGGCCGCCCGTAAGAAGGCGATTGCCGACGCGACGCTCGTTGCGACAAAGGTCCCCTTTGAGACGATGATGCTTTGCCGCGATACGCTTGCCCTTGCCGCCTCGCTTGTGGGTCATTCGAACCAAAACGCCGCCAGCGACCTTGGGGTATCCGCCCTTAATCTCATCGGCGGTATGAAGGGCGCGTGGCTTAACGTGCTTATCAACCTTGGCGGTCTTTTGGATGAAGCGCTTGCCTCCAAGCTTCGCGAAGAGGGGGAAAAGGCGGTTCGGGATTCCGAAAGGGTTGCCGATTCGATCTATCAAGCGGTCATTTCCTCTTTGTAATGTTTCTTTTACAATAATAGCTTTTATAAAGCAAAAAACGCCGCAAACGGCGTTTTTTTGCTTTATGCTTGCTTTTTTCTTTTCTTCGTGCTATAATAGAGGGGACAAAAGAATAAGCATGGGGCATCAGGGCGTTTTCGCGCCCGTTGTCGCGCATAGGAATACGCTGTGCGCGGGGATAAGGAAATCGCGGTGGGAATCCGCAGCAACAGCCATTACCGTATCTTCTGCTTTTTGCGATCAAGTCGGAATGCTTATCGCCCCGTGAACGGACAAGGTCCCTTGGGCAAATGGGGGGATGCGGCGCGCGGTCGGAAAGTCTTTTCCGATCGTTTTCTCGACGGCAGAACCGAGAAAGGCGAAAGCACCCCTTGAAGGGGTGCTTTTCCTTTATCCTTTTGAAAAACGAAAGGAACGAAAGATATGAAAAAAATCAACAAAACAGCCCTTACCCTCCTTTTCGCGCTTCTGCTTTGCCTCTTTTCCTGCGCGCCGAGCGGGGATGTTTGGCGTGAGGCGACCTACCGAAGCGACACGACGCTTGGGGAAGGCGAAAAGACCGTCACCGTTACGGTTGTGGCCGAGGAAAAATCGGTCGTTTTTACGGTTCATACCGATAAAGAGACGGTAGGCGAGGCTCTCCTTGAGCATGGCCTTATCGAAGGTGAGGAAGGTGCCTACGGCCTTTACGTCAAAAAGGTAAACGGCATATTAGCCGATTACGACAAAAACCAACGCTATTGGGCCTTTTATGTCAACGGGGAATACGCCATGACGGGCGTAGAGCTTACCGCAATCGAGGAAGGGGTCAGTTATTCACTTGTCTATTCAAAGTAAAAAGAGGGGTGGGCGGCTGAGCGTACGCGAGATGGCGGTCTTTGCGATGCTGGGCGCTTTGATGTTCTCCACAAAGCTCTTAATGGAGATCTTGCCGAACATACACCCGTTGGGAATGTTGACGATTGTCTATACCGTCGTCTATCGAAAAAAAGCGCTGATCCCGATCTATATCTACGTGCTCCTGAACGGCGTTTACGCGGGCTTTGCGCTTTGGTGGCTGCCCTACCTTTATCTTTGGGCGATCCTTTGGGGGATCACCATGCTGATCCCCAACAAATGGCCGCGACGGGTAAAAGCCTTCCTTTATCCGCTTGTCTGTTGCTTGTTCGGCCTTTTCTTCGGGGTGCTGTACGCCCCCGGGCAAGCCCTGATGTACGGGCTCAATTTCGAGCAAATGCTGCTTTGGATCGTGGCGGGGATCTCGTTCGATCTTTTGCATTTTATCGGCAATCTCTTTGCGGGGCTTCTCGTTCTGCCGCTTAGCGAGCTTCTTTGTAAGCTTTCAAAAAAGGTCCTTTAAGGGGCTTCGGATTTTGGCATAACCGCAAACAAAAAGGAGATATTCTGTTTTTACAGGATATCTCCTTTTAGCATCTTCGTAATTCGAGGGGATCATAGGGTTGAAAAACCAAGGTTTTTCTGCCAAAGAATTTATTTGTTTGCTATCACCGCTCTCTCCCGCTCGTCGTACGTTAGTACGCCTTCGGGTCGAGATCGACGATTTCTGCTCTAAATCCGCGCGTCCCGGGTTTCCCTCGTTATTCAACTTCGACCGTGCCGTCTGCCTTGACGGTGATCTGCATCCCGTCCTTGACGTAGGAAAGGAATTCATCGCCCAAGGAATCGATAACCGGCATGGTCACGCCGTCTACCCACACGTCGGCAAGGACGGCGCCCGCCGCCGCCAGCGAGTCGATGGGGTTGGCAAAGAGCATGCAAGCGGGATTCTTCTTCATCGCGCAAGCGCAATAAAGCACGAGGCCGCCGGTCGTAGAGCCGATGGTCTGGGGCAGGCAAAGCGCGCGCCCGATCAGCGGCTTTCCGTACAGCTGCTTATTGCTTTGGTCGCCGCACTTCACTTCCTTGTCGCCAAACTGAAGCGCCATCTGAAGCGAGGCAAGCGTATTAAAGCCCTCGGTGGTAACAACCGCCTCGGCCGTTACCTCACCGGGCGTAACCACTCTTCCTTTAAACTGTTTCATGCTTTTTTCCCTCCTGTGACGGTTTCAAGGATCTCTTCATCGGTATAATAGCGCGAGCTGGTATAGGTGCGAAGCTTGTTGGACGAGGTAATGACCGGCATCTTCTTGCAAAGAGGATTGTTCATATACATCAAGGGGCAGATATACGAGGTGATAACCCCCGTCTTCTTCAGCCGCTCGGCATACTCGGTCTTGTTAAATACCTCCAGCACCCCGGGAGAAGCGGTGAACACCGTGGGGACGGTAACCTTCTTTTTGCCGTTCTTTTTAAGGCTTTCTTCCAACTTTTCGGTCCACTCCTTCAGCTGGGAAAGCGAAAGATGCGGGCAGCCGATGAAGCAAAGCTTCGGCGATGCGTCGGGGTTCTTCCAGATAACGGGATAGTTGTTCTTTACCCGTTGTAGCTCTTCGTCGGTGATGACGTATTCGCGGGCGCCCTCGGCGATAAGGGTTTCCCCAAGCTCTACCGCCTCGGGGGTAAGACCCGCGATATGGTAAAGGCCGACCGCGCCGTTTGAGGCGGTCGCCGCGCCGAAGTCCTTTAAGTAGGAGGTGGCTTCATCGGTCAGCTCGTTGCCGATCCACTTATCCAGCCCGACGACGTACGGCACGTCCTCCATCACCTTCATCCCGATGGCCGAGCCGAGAAGCTGGGCCTCGGGCTTTTTTGTGGTCTTGATTCTTACCACCCAGGTTGCCCGTCTCCCTTCGTCGGTCAAAAGGCCAAAGTAGGGAACGTATCCGACGATCGAGCCCATGATGTCAATGATGCCGGAGTTGCGGTTGCATCTGGCACCGAGAACCGAGTTTGCATAAACGACCGCACTCGATTCGGCCCAGGAAAGCACATCGCCCTTCTTGGGGGTATTGCCGACCTCATCCATATAGCAGGTGCAGGTAAACGGATTTTTATCCATAAGACCGCGCTTTTCGAGCTGTTCCTCATAGAATCCTTGCTTCGTATACAT
>JAZRFI010000098.1:0-3692 GCA_045661285.1 Eubacteriales bacterium
ATATTTGAAAAAAAGCAAAGAAAAAAGAATAAAAATCCTTGACAAGTGGGAAGGCTTATGTTAAAATAAACTGTATTTTTATGGATACGAAGAAAAAGGTCCGTAAGAAGAAAAACGTTATATCGTGCGAAAGCATCGTATATAAACAAAATCGCAGGAAGGAGGAAGATCATGCCAACCTTTAACCAGCTCATTAAGAACGGCCGCTCGAAGTCCGAGTACAAGTCGAAGGCGCCTGTGTTGCAGCACGGCTTTAACAGCCTCACCAACAAGCCTACCGATTTAAGCTCGCCCCAGAAGCGTGGCGTTTGCACCAAGGTTACCACGACCAGCCCTAAGAAGCCGAACTCCGCTCTTCGTAAGATCGCCAGAGTCCGTCTTACCAACGGGATGGAAGCGACGACCTACATTCCCGGTATCGGGCACAACCTGCAGGAGCACTCGGTTGTCCTTATCAGAGGCGGCCGTGTACGTGACCTGCCTGGTGTACGTTATCACATTATCCGTGGTACGCTCGACGCGCAGGGTGTTGCAAACCGCAACCAGAGTCGTTCCAAGTACGGCGCAAAGCGCCCGAAGAAGTAAGCTGGCCACTCATCTTGCATGAGGGCAAGCATGTGCCGTCATAGCAAACTGTGATTTTGTTTATAAACTCGTTTATATCCTGAATCCCTATGCCTGACGCGCACTAACGAAAGGTAACTTTCGAGTACCGATGAGTTCATCTAAAATTTATGAAGGAGGGAAGTACAGTGCCGAGAAGAGGTCAGATTTCCAAGAGAGAAGTTCTGCCGGATCCGATGTATAACTCGCAGCTCGTTACGAAGCTGATCAACAACGTTATGCTCGACGGTAAGAAGGGCGTTGCACAGAAGATCGTTTACGATGCTTTTGCCGCAATCGAAGAAAAGACCGGTGAGAACGCGTTCGACGTATTCACCAAAGCTCTTGAAAATATTATGCCGGTTCTGGAGGTAAAGGCTCGCCGTGTCGGTGGCTCTAACTACCAGGTACCGATGGAGGTTCGGGCGGAGCGCCGCCAGACCCTCGGTCTTCGTTGGCTCATCATGTTCGCAAGAACGCGCGGTGAGAAAACGATGGCTGAAAGACTTGCAGCAGAGATCCTTGACGCGAAGGCCGAAGCGGGTGGCGCTTTCAAGAAGAAAGAAGAAACCCACCGTATGGCCGAAGCCAACAAGGCTTTTGCTCACTACAGATATTAATCGTATAAGACAGAATAATTAAGGAGAAAGAAAATGCCAAGAGAGTATTCCCTTGAAAACACTCGTAACATCGGGATTATGGCGCATATCGACGCCGGTAAGACCACGACCACCGAGAGAATTCTGTTTTATACGGGTAAGACCCATCGTCTTGGGGAAACGCATGACGGTGCCGCTACTATGGACTGGATGGCTCAAGAGCAGGAAAGAGGTATCACCATTACCTCCGCTGCGACCACCTGTTTCTGGAAGGGCAACCGTATCAACATCATCGATACCCCCGGACACGTTGACTTTACCGTAGAGGTTGAGCGTTCGCTTCGCGTGCTTGACGGTGCCGTCACCGTTCTTTGCGCCAAGGGCGGCGTTGAGCCCCAGTCCGAAACGGTATGGCGCCAGGCGGACGAATACAAGGTTCCGCGTATGGCCTACGTCAACAAGATGGATATTACCGGTGCGGATTTCTTCCGTGTCGTTCAGATGATGAAAGACAGACTGCACGCAAACGCCGTGCCGATCGAGCTTCCCGTAGGTAAGGAGCAGGGATTCCGCGGAATCATCGACCTTATGAATATGGAAGCCGACATCTACTACGATGATATGGGCAAGGACGTGCGTGTTGAGCCGATTCCCGAAGATATGGTGGAACTGGCGGAAGAATACCACAACAACATGATAGAAGCCATCGCCGAAACCGATGAAGAGCTTTTCGAAAAGTTCTGCAACGGCGATGAGATCTCGGTAGACGAGCTGAAGGTAGCCCTTCGTAAGGCGACCATTGCCAACCAGATCGTTCCCGTATGCTGCGGTACCTCGTACCGTAACAAGGGCGTGCAGAAGCTGCTCGATGCCATCATCGACTATATGCCCGCCCCGACCGACATCCCCGCCATCAAGGGTATCATTCCCGGTACCGATGAAGAGGATTGCCGTCACTCCTCGGATGACGAGCCGTCCTCGGCTCTCGCCTTTAAGATCATGACCGACCCGTTCGTTGGAAAGCTTTGCTTCTTCCGCGTCTACTCGGGCACGATCGGAAAGGGCACCGCCGTTTACAACTCGACCAAGGATAAAGAAGAGCGCTTCGGCAGAATCCTGCAGATGCACGCCAACGACCGTAGCGATCTTGACGTGGTTTATGCCGGTGATATCGCCGCCGTCGTCGGTGTCAAGTACACCACCACGGGTGATACCTTCTGCGACGAAAAGCACCCCATCATCCTTGAATCGATGGTGTTCCCCGAACCCGTTATCCGCGTTGCTATCGAACCCAAGACCAAGGCCGGGCAAGAAAAGATGGGCATCGCCCTTTCGAAGCTTGCCGAGGAAGACCCGACCTTCCGTGCGTATACCGACGAAGAGACCGGGCAGACCATCATTGCCGGTATGGGTGAATTGCACCTTGAGATCATCGTTGACAGACTTCTTCGTGAGTTCAAGGTAGAGGCTAACATCGGCCAGCCTCAGGTTGCCTATAAGGAAACCATTCGTAAGACGGCCGAGCAGGATACCAAGTACGCCCGTCAGAGCGGTGGTAAGGGTCAGTACGGTCACGTTAAGATCCGTATTGAGCCGAACGAACCCGGCAAGGGCTACGAATTCCTCAACGAGATCGTCGGCGGTGTTATCCCGAAGGAATATATTCCCGCGGTTGACGCCGGTATCCAGGGCGCGATGCAGACCGGTGTTGTTGCCGGTTATAACGTCGTAGACGTTAAGATCCACCTGTACGACGGTTCGTACCACGAGGTTGACTCCTCGGAAATGGCCTTTAAGATCGCCGGTTCTATGGCGTTCAAGGAAGCCATGCGCAAAGCAAACCCCGTGCTGACCGAGCCGATCATGAAGGTTACGGTCACCACCCCCGATGATTATCTTGGAGACGTTATCGGTGACCTTAACTCCCGCCGCGGCCAGATCGAAAGCATGGATCCCGTCGCCGGTGGCCAGCAGGTCAAGGCTAACGTTCCGCTTTCCGAAATGTTCGGTTATGCGACGACGCTTCGTTCTCGTACCCAAGGGCGCGGTAACTACGTTATGGAGCCCAGCCACTTCGCTGAGGTACCGAAGTCGATTCAGGATGAAATCGTAAAAGCCCGCGGTGGCGCGGTTTAATTAAATTAATTAAAAACAATTAACATTTTAGGAGGAAAACCAAAATGGCAAAGCAGAAATTCGAAAGAACCAAACCCCACGTCAACATTGGTACTATCGGCCACGTTGACCACGGCAAAACCACCCTTACCGCTGCAATCACCAAGACCCTTTCCCTGAAGCAGGGTAACGTTGAGTTCTTGGCCTATGACCAGATCGACAACGCTCCCGAAGAAAGAGCCAGAGGTATCACGATCAACACCGGTCACGTTGAGTACGAGACCGCCAACCGTCACTACGCTCACGTTGACTGCCCCGGACACGCCGACTATGTTAAAAACATGATCACCGGTGCTGCCCAGATGGACGGTGCTA
>JAZRFI010000099.1:0-14559 GCA_045661285.1 Eubacteriales bacterium
ATATCAGCGAGCCGCTTGCCGTGCTGGGTAAGCCCTTCTCGCCCACCTCGCCCATTTCGATCGCCGAGGCCCAGCATAAGGAGGGGCAAGTCCTTCTTTTCGGTAAGGTCTTTAAGACCGAGCTTCGCGAAAGCCGCAACGGCGAGCGCGTGACCGTTATTATCGGGATCAGCGACGGGACCTCCTCGGTCTATCTGCGCCGTTCCTTCTCCGCTGAGGCGGCGGCCTTTGCAAAGGATATCAAAGAAGGCGCCGTTTTGGCCGTGCGCGGAAAAATGTATATCGAGCAGTATATGAATAACGAGCCGGTATGCAACCCCTCGGATATCGTGAAGATCAAGCGCCTTTTCCGCGAGGATAACGAAGAAGAAAAGCGCGTAGAGCTTCATTTACATACCAATATGTCCACAATGGACGCCCTGACGACCCCCGACGAGATCGTTGAAGCCGCGAAGCGCTGGGGGCATACCGCTATCGGTATTACCGACCACGGAACCGTGCAAGCCTTCCCCGAAATTATGTTAAAGGCCGAGAAGAAGTACCCCGAGCTGAAGGTGCTTTACGGAATGGAGGCCTATTACGTCAACGATACCGCCGCGGTTCTTTACGGAAGCTACGAAGGCGAGATCGCGGGGGAGACGGTCGTTTTTGATATTGAAACCACGGGGCTTTCGGTTGCCACCTGCCGTATCACCGAGATCGGTGCCGTTCGCGTTCGCGGCGGAGAGGTGATCGACCGCTTCCAAAGCTTCGTCAACCCGGGTGTTCCGATTCCGCCCTTTATCGTGGAAAAGACCGGGATCACCGACGAAATGGTAAAAGACGCCCCCCCGATCGCCGAGGTATTAAAGGATTTCCTTGCTTTCGTCGGCGATGCGCTTCTTATCGCCCATAACGCCAACTTTGACGTTGGCTTTATCCGTGCGGCGGCCGAGGAATGCGGCTATCCCTTCCACAACCCGTATCTGGATACCCTTTCGCTTTCGCGCTATCTTAACCCGAAGCTCGGCAAGCATACGCTTGATTCGGTTGCGGATCACTATAAGCTTGGTGATTTCAATCATCACCGCGCGATCGACGATGCCGAGATGCTTTCGAAGATCTATATTAAAATGGGCGAGCAGCTGCTTGACGAGGGGGTCCGAACCTTCCCCGAGCTGACGGCTGCCATGCAGGATAAGACCGATCCCTTGCTCTTAAAGCCCTATCATATGGTCATCTACGCGCAGAATAAAGTAGGGTTGAAAAACCTTTATAAGCTTGTCTCCTACGGCTATCTTCATTGCTTCCGCCGTTTTCCGCGTATCCCGAAAAGCGTGCTTGACCGTCATCGCGAGGGGCTGATCATCGGCTCGGCGTGCGAGGCGGGGGAGCTTTTCCGCGCCCTGCTTGAAAACCGCTCGGAGGACGATATCGAGGCGATCGTTCGCTACTACGATTATTTAGAGATCCAGCCGATCGGGAACAACCGCTTCCTGCTTGACGAAAAAACGGTTCCCGATGAAGATGCACTACGCAATCTTAACCGCCGTATCGTGGCGCTGGGGCGTAAATACGATAAGCCGGTCGTTGCAACCTGCGACGCGCATTTCTTGAATAAAGAGGACGAGATCTACCGCAAGATCTTAATGGCGGGTATGAAATTCGCCGATGCCGACCGCGATATCGGGCTTTACCTTCGTACCACGCGCGAGATGCTGGATGAGTTCGCCTACCTTGGCGAGGCTACCGCGCGCGAGGTGGTTATACAAAACCCGCAAAGAATTGCCGACAGCATCGAAAAGATCCGCCCGATTCCCGAGGGGAACTATACCCCCAATATGGAGGGGGCAGAGGAGGATCTGCAAAAGCTTTGCTGGGATCGCGCCCACGATTGGTACGGGGAAGAGCTGCCGACGCTGGTTAAAGAGCGTTTGGATAAAGAGCTTACCTCTATCATCAAAAACGGCTTCGCCGTGCTTTATATGATCGCCCAGAAGCTGGTTTGGTACAGCGAAAGCCTTGGATATCTCGTCGGCTCGCGCGGATCGGTCGGTTCTTCCTTCGTCGCGAGTATGGCGGGTATTTCCGAGGTTAACCCTCTGCCGCCGCACTACCGCTGCCCGAAGTGTCGCTATTCCAAATTCTTCACCGACGGAAGCGTTGGCTCGGGCTTCGATCTTCCCGACGACAATTGCCCCGCATGCGGCGCCCCTCTGATTGCGGACGGGCAGGATATCCCCTTTGAGACCTTCCTTGGCTTCTACGGTGAAAAATCCCCCGATATCGACCTTAACTTCTCGGGTGACGTGCAGGGAAGGGTTCACCATTATACCGAAGAGCTGTTCGGAGAGGGGAACGTTTACCGCGCGGGTACGATCGGTACGCTTGCCGATAAGACCGCTTACGGGTATATCATGAAATACCTTGACGAGCGCAAGATCGCGCTTCCGCGCGCCGAGATCGACGCGATGGTCGCCAAAAGCGTTGGTATCAAGCGTACCACGGGTCAGCACCCCGGCGGTATCATCGTTATCCCCCGCGAATACGACGTATACGATTTTACCCCCATTCAGCACCCGGCAGACGACCCTCATTCGGATATCATTACCACGCACTTCCAGTTCTCGTATCTGCACGATACGATCCTAAAGCTGGATGAGCTTGGACACGATATGCCGACCAAGTATAAGATGCTGGAGCGTTATACCGATACCAGTGTTTTAGAGGTAAAGATGAACGACCCCGAGGTCTATCGACTCTTCACCTCGATCGAGCCCTTGGGGCTTACCCCCGAGGAAGCGGGAAGCGAGATCGGTACCCTGGGGCTTCCCGAAATGGGAACGCGCTTCGTTCAGCAGGTTCTTGTTGACGCGCAGCCGAAAAACTTTGCCGACCTTATGCAGATCGAGGGGCTTACCCACGGCACCGACGTATGGCTTGGAAACGCGCAGGACCTCATTAAGGACGGTATCTGTACCATTTCCGAGGTCGTTGGAACGCGAGACAGCATTATGCTGACGCTTGTGCGCTATCAGCTTGAAAACGGTATGGCCTTCAAGATCATGGAGGACGTCCGTAAAGGAAAGGGCTTAAAGCCCGAATACGAGGCCGCGATGCGCGAGCATAACGTGCCCGATTGGTATATCGATTCGTGTAAAAAGATCAAATACATGTTCCCGAAGGCGCACGCCGCCGCCTACGCGATGTCGGCCATTCGTCTTGGGTGGTATAAGATCTATTATCCGATGGAATTCTACGCCGCGTATCTTTCGGTCGCCCCCGGCGGCTTTGACGCGGAAACCGTCATGGGTGGGATCCCCGCTATCAACCGCCTGCTTGCCGAGATCGAGCAAAAGGGCAAGGAAGCGACCCAAAAGGAGCACGAGCAAACCGCCACGATGCTTCTTGTGCGCGAGGCCCTCTTGCGCGGTATCCGCTTCCTTCCCATCGATCTTTATAAATCCGACGCCAAGGCGTATCTGCCCGAAAACGGCGCGATCCGTATGCCCTTTTCCTCGCTTGGCGGGCTTGGGGATACGGCCGCTGCCAAGATCGTTGAATTGCGCGAAGCCGGCGAGATCTATTCGGTTGAAGAGCTGCGCCGAAAGGCCGGTCTTTCCAAGACCATCATCGAGCTTCTTCGGGCAAACCACGTATTGGATAACCTTTCGGAAACCGATCAATTTACCTTTTTTTGACCAATATTGTAAACAAAACGGTACACTACTTTATAAGCAACAAAACAAGAAGAGAAAGCGGCAGAAGCCCGTTTTCTTGACCCTTTCCGAAAAGAAGCAGGGCGATCGCCAAAAGAAGAAGATCCTCGGATTCGATGCCGCTATCCCCGAAAAGGCCGCTTAAAGAGGAAAAAAATCCCCCCTCGCCCCTTTCCGTGGGCGGGGGCGGCGCGGGGTCGCAAGGAGGAGGCTCTTTGCGATGGGGGGGATCGAAAAGCCCCCGGCTGATCGCTTCCTGCCCTTTTTCTTCTTCCTTCGCCTTTCTTTTTTCTATCGCTTCATCCACCGCCCCTTGGGATATATTTTCCACCTTCGGTTTTTCCTCGTACGGCTCTCTTTTTAGGGCTGTCCCCGCGTATTGGGCGGGGATATCGGCGCTCGCCGATCGATCCGAAAAGCTGCGGCTATACATAGTTCCCTCCGTTCATTCGGTCAAGAAGGTCAAGCACCTCAAAGATGCGAAGCAGCCCGTCAAGCATCGTTTGCCTCTTGCGGGAGAGAAAGGGGCGAAGCGCCAAAAGAAGGCAAAGGCGCGGGTCCTTTTCTCGGCAGGGCGGCTTTTTGGGAAGGCAGGGCGGTGAGAAAGACGGACCGGCCGAGGCTTCGCAATCACCGTCGTCCTTTTTGGGCGGTGAAAACGGGGGTAGATCCTCTTTTTGCGGTCTTTCCGCCGCACCGTCACACGCCGTGGGCTGCGGGGGCTTCAGCCCTCCCAAAAGCCCCCCGAGATTTGAAAGCATGGCGGGGTTAGAAAGAAGATTGCTAAGAAGGGCGTTAAGATCGGGTGTTTCGTTACTCATGCCGTCGCTTTGCCTCTTTTACGATGCGAAGGGCCTCCCCGACGTCGGCGCTCCCCTTTCCCGAAAGCGCTTGCCGCAGCCTTGCCAGCTCGGCGGCGGGCGGTTGCCCCTCGGGCAGATCGATCCCGTTGCTTTTGGCGACCGTCCTTACGGTTTGCCATAGGGTATTGTCATCCAGAGCCAAAAAGGCTTTCATCATATTGGGGTCAAATTGCATTTTTTCACCTCACGGATTGGAATCGTTAACAGTATATGCTTCGCCCTTGGGCGTTGACAGGAGTTCGTATGGTTAAGCTGCTCGTATTTTCCGATTCACACGGAAGCTTTTATGAAATGAAGCGGGTGATCGCCTCTCATCCCGACGTTCGGCACGTCCTCTTTCTCGGAGACGGGCTTTCGGATGCCGAGGGGCTGATGCTCGGCGGCGATATGCCCTCGCTCATCGGCGTTATGGGCAACTGCGATTCCTTTACCTCGCCCTACGGTCTTTTGCGCCGAAGCGAAGAGGTCTTTACGGTAGAAGGGTATCGCCTTTTGCTTCTTCACGGGCATACCGCATCCGCAAAAGCGGGGCTTGGAGGGCTTATTGCCGAAGGGCGCCGCCACGGGGCCGACCTCGTTCTTTTCGGACATACGCATATCCCACAGGAAACCTATATCGGGGAAGAGGAGGGCGGCCCCTTGCATCTCTTTAATCCCGGCAGTATCGGGCATCCCGCGGATGGGAATAAGACCTATGGGCTGATCACACTTTCCCCAAAAGGGGTTCTTTTATCGCACGGGAGGTTTACGGAGTAGGATGAACGAGATCCTTTGCTCAATCGGTGCCTTTATCGGGCGGGTGAACGACCGCGATCACCGCGCTTTTTTGCGCGTCGCCGACCGTCTTACCCCCGACGCCTACGAGTTTTTGATGTATGAGGCCTGGTATGAAAGAGAGTGCGCGGTCTTTGCCGATTTTTTGGCAAGCGGCCTTTCTTTCCCTCTTTTTCATATGGAAAAAAAGATCGGCGAGCTGATCGGGCTTGGCGGAGAGGAAAATGCCAAAGAGGCCGAGCGCCGCTTTTTGAAAAACTGCGAATACGCCGGCCGTCTTGGCTCCAAAAAGACGGTTCTGCATCTTTGGAACGGGATCCCCAGCGACCACTGTTTCGATCGGCACGTCGAGGCCTACGGCCGCTTTGCCGAGATCGCTTCCGCCCATGGACTTATCCTTACGGTAGAAAACGTTATTTGCGCGAAAGAAGCGCCGCTTGCGCGCTTTCGAGAGCTTTTTGCGAAATACCCCGATATTTCCTTTACCTACGATACGAAAATGGCCGAGTTCCACGGCGAAACACTCGCCCTTTTTGACGATATAAACGTTTCTATTCTTCCGTGCGTCCGTCACATCCACCTAAACGATTACGGCGGCGGCTATCGCGATTACGCCAATCTGCGCGTTTTGCACCTTGGGGAAGGGCACGTGGACCTTTTGGGCTTTACCTCGCGCTTGAAGGCGGCGGGCTACCAAGGCACGGTTACGCTTGAATGCAGCTCGATGAATCCCGACGGCACGCTCTCCCCCGAAAAAACCGAAATTTCACTTCGTAAGGCGAGAAGTCTTTTTCAATAATACGACGAAAGGAGATCCCGATGCCCCTCAATCTTCTTCCCTTCCACTCACCAACCAAAGCCGGTCTTGAAAAGCCCAAGCGCCTTCGCGATTGGCCCCGATATCTTTATCGCTTGCTGGGCGGCTTTTTTAAGCGCCTTTTTTACATCGTGCGCTTGGTTCACGAGGCAAATCCGTGGCTGCTTTATCTGATGGCGTTTTTCTGCCTCGCCAACGGCCTTTTGCCGGTGCTTGGCGCTTGGATCACCAAGGATCTTCTCAACGCGGTGGCCGCGCTTCTCGCTACCCCCATGGGAGAGATGCCGCCGATCGGTGAATTTTTGCGCGAAAGCTTTGCGGGGCGCTTTCAAAACGTCACCTTTCTTCTGATCTTTCAGTTTGTGTACCTCTTTTTGAATCGGTTGCTCGGTCGCCTCAGCGCGCTGACGAACAATCTTTCGGGAGAACTTTTGATCAACCATATCAAGCTGAAAATTATGGGCAAGGCCAAAAGCGTTGATATGGCCAGCTTTGTCCGCCCCTCCTTCTACGCAAAGCTCGAAAACGCCAACCGCGAGGCAGGGCAACGCCCGCTTTCGATCCTGCGCGCTTCCTTTGATATGATCAGCGCCCTGATCAGCGCCGTAAGCTTTATCGTTATTCTCTTTTCCTTGCATCCCCTGGCCCCGCTGATTATCATTCTGATGTCCTTGCCGGGGGCGATCGTGAATTGCGTCTTTCGCAATCGTAGCTTCCGTTACATTCGCCGCCATTCCAAGGAGAGGCGGAAGATGGAATACTTTTCCTCGCAGCTTGTCGATAAGGATAAGGCGAAGGAGGTTCGCATTATGGGGCTTTCGGATACCTTTACCGATCGTTACAGCGAGGCCTTCCGTACCTATTACGGCGGGGTAAAGCGCCTTGTGTTCTCCGAAACGCGCTGGCAGCTTCTTACCGTGTTCCTTTCGCTTCTTGCCAATGCCGTCCTCCTCTTTTACGTGGTATACAGAGTTTTGTACGGCGGCGGGGAGATCGGCGATTATTCCTTATATACGGGCGCGCTTACCTCGATCGGCACCTACGTCGGCACGATGATCGCATCGCTTGCAACCATCTACGAGGGAACGCTGTTTATTGATAATATGATCGTCTTTATGGACGAGGAGATCGGGATCACCCCGTCGGTCTCACCCGCCCTTATCCCCTCGGTCGAGGGGGATCATACGATCGAATTCCGTTCGGTCAGCTTTCGTTATCCCGGCAGCGATGCCTACGTTCTTCGCGATATCAGCTTTGTTCTCAAAACCTCCGAGACCGTGGTGCTGGTTGGGCTTAACGGGGCGGGGAAGACCACGCTTATCAAGCTTTTGACTCGGCTTTACGACCCCACCGAGGGGCAGATCCTGCTCGATGGACGTCCTCTTACCGATTACGACGTGCCGTCGCTTCACCGCCTTTTCGGGGTCATCTTCCAGGATTTTGGGCGCTACGCCGTGACGGCAGGGGATAACATCGCTTTTGGGGATATCGATTCACCCCGTAGCGAGGGGCGCATCCAAGAGGCCGCGTGCCGCGGCGGGGCAGACGCCTTTATACGGGCGTTGCCCGATGGGTATAACACCCCGCTTCAACGTTATTTTGAGGAAAACGGGATCGAGCTTTCGGGCGGTCAATGGCAAAAGCTTTCGATCGCGCGTGCCTTTTATAAGCATTCGGCGGTCTTAATCCTTGACGAGCCCACCGCCTCGCTCGACCCGCTTGCCGAGGATGCGGTGTTTGAGCAGTTCGCCAAAAGCGGTAAGGATAAGATCACGCTTCTCGTTTCTCACCGCCTTTCGGGCGCTACCGTAGCCGATCGGATCATCGTTCTCGAAGAGGGGCGCCTTATCGAATACGGCACGCACGAAGAGCTGATCAAGAAGGGCGGCCGCTATTACACCCTCTTCACCACGCAGGCCCGCCATTACCGCGAGAAGAATGATGATCAAAAGCAAAAAGATTCTTAATAGGGCCAATATTTTTTAATGATGCATAAAATGTAAACAAAACTTGCTATTTAAAAAGGACGGCGACCGCCGTCCTTTTTGCAAAAGAGAAAGAGGCGGAATAAGATCCGCCTCTTTTTTTGTAGTTATGCTTCGAAATTTTTCTCTAACAGCGCGGCGCCGATGATGCCCGCATCGTTCCCAAGCTCGGCCAATCGTACCACCGTCTTTTTGGCGGCGTTGCAGGAGAATTGCGCCCGATCGATCTTGATGAGAAGATCATCGGAAAGCAAATGCCCTCGTTCGTTGCAGATGCCTCCGCCGATTGAGATAACCTCGGGTTGGAAGATGTTGATAAGGTCAATGATCCCTTCAGCAAGATAATCCTTGTATTCGTCGACCACGCGCTTGGCGTAGATATCGCCGCTTTTCATCGCGTCAAAGGCAACGCGCGCGTTCACGCGGCCATAATGCCTGACCCGCTCTTCCATCGCCGTTCTTTGGCGGTTTTTTTCGCAACGCGCCAGCATTTCCTTGGTCGATCTGATCAGCCCGGTGGCCGAGCAATAGGTCTCCCAGCAGCCGCGCCGACCGCAGCCGCAAAGCCGCCCGCCCCGCGCGATCACGTGGTGCCCAAGCTCTCCGGCGCCGCCGTTAAAGCCGGTATATATCTTATTATTGATGATAATTCCGCCCCCAAGCCCCGTTCCGAGGGTGATCATAACCGAGATCGCGCTGCCGCGCGCCGCGCCGCATATGGCCTCGGCAAAGGCGGCGGCGTTGGCGTCGTTTTCAAGGTATATGCGCTCGATCGGCAGATCCTTCCGCAGGACTTCTACGATGGGGAAAAAGTCAAAGCCGAGGTTTTCCGCGCGCTCGACGACCCCCTCTTTCGGTAAAACGGTGCCGGGCGCCGCGATCCCCACCGAGGAAATATTCGCAAGCGAAAGACCCGCCCGACGGAGAAGCGTATACGAAAGGCGCGCCATATCCGCAACGATCTCTTCGTTCTTTCGGTGGGAAAAGGTCGGGGTCGTCCCCTTACAGATAATCTTATTCTCTTGGTTGACGATCCCCGCGGCAATATTGGTGCCGCCAAGGTCAATGCCGATCGTATACATGAAAATCTCCTTAAAACGACTTGTGCAATTTCATTATATAGAAGAAGTGCCGATTTGTCAAGGAAAAAACGCCGGCGCGGTGGGGTGAGAACGGCAAAAAAGAGCTCTTGCGGGGATTTTTTGTTCAAAAAAACAACATGTAGAAAAAAAGAGGCGATTTTTGTGTAATATTGACAAATTCAAACCGATTTTAAGCTTTGCGAAAAAGCAGGAAAGATTGTTAAAACAAAATAACATTTAAAAAGGAATAAATCGAAAATGCCTTGAAATAAAAGGATTTTATGTTAAGTTATATTGAATTTTTTGTTTTTTTGAAAAAAATAATGCTGAGCAGTTTTCAAAAAAAGGATTTTATGGAAAAATTAACCACGAAAAAGTGGGTTGAAGTGCCGAAAAAATCGACGGCGTAAGGGAAAAACGAATTTTCGTCCGCTTGACAGGTTTAAAAGAATATGTTAATATATATGCATGCGTATTACGGCCACGTGTCCGCAAAACTTTATTTATTGCGTCACGTTGCCGATAAAGGCACACATCAATTTCATTCCTGAGGAGGAAAATCCATGAAAAAAACCAGCTGTAAAAGGGCGCTTGCACTCTTCTTGGCGGTTCTTATGGGGCTGGGGGCTTTTGCCGTTTTACCGGTAAGAAGCTCCGCGGCGGCGCAAAGTGGCTCGTCATCCATTTTGTCGCAGCAGCTTAACGCGCAGTCCTATTCCGTCTACAGAGATCGCTTGACGACCTCCATCAATAAGCAGATAGCCGCCAAGGCTGCTGCCGAGGCCGCGGGCGGCCAAGATAAGATGGAGGCGATTGAAATTGACATTTTCAATCCCTACATTCCTTCCGACGATTCGATCGATCCCGAGGATATCTCGATCCTTGCAAACAAGCGTTGCGAGCTTGAATTGGTTCCCGCAGGCACGGTCGTTAACGAGGCTTGGCTCGGTAGCTCGGAGGCTGATCCCGAAAAGGCTTACATTATGGACGCCTTTAACGGCAGAAAGGCTCTCTTTACGCCCGATAACGGCACCATGACCTGGAAGTTTACCATCCCTCAGTACGAGCTGAACGGGGCGGGCCAACAGGATCTTGGTTACGTTTACACCATCGAGATCGATTATTTCCCGATCAACGTAAACGATAACGTCGCGACGGTTGAGCGTTCGCTTTTGATCGACGGGTCGATCCCGTTTTCCGAGGCCCGCTCGCTTTCCTTTGCGAAAAACTGGATCTACGGTTACCGTGACGAAGCGGGCGCCGTCGTTTTAGGTTATAAGAGAAGCGAAGGAAGCAAGAGCGTTTTCTCCGGTAAGACACATGGCTTCTATCACGATCAGGATATGGGCGGCAACGACCTTCGCTACACCGCTTATCAGGTACCTACGTGGAGAACCTATACCTGCTCGGACGTTGACGGCTTCTTCCATGGCAGCTTCCGCTTCCTCCTTGAGCCCGGTGAGCACACCATCTCTTTGACCGGTACGCGTGAGAACCTGGCGATCTCTGCGATCCGTTTGGTTCCGGTTCAGGTCGATGAGGAGAAGAGCAAGACCTACGCCGAGTATATTGACGAGCACCCCGAATATTCGGCTGCTACCAACGGCGGCTCGGTCACCATTATCGAGGCCGAGTACCCGACCTACGTTTCGGATACTTCGATCTATTCGTCGAACGATCGTTCGTCGGCTATCACCTCCCCCTCCTCCCCTTCCTCGCAGCTTCTTAACACCATCGGTGCGCAGAGCTATAATACGGTAGGGCAATGGGCCGCCTATTCCTTTACCGTGGATAAGGACGGCTGGTACAACTTGGCTATGCGCTTCAAGCAGACCGCACTTGAGGGTCTGTTCGTTTCGCGTACCATCAAGCTTTTGGGCGGCGAATACGGCCATAACGGAACCCCCGCCGTTCCCTTTAACGAAGCCTACAACGCCCGCTTTGAGTATTCCAAGGAATGGCAGGTTTCCTCCCTTGGCGACGGCAGTGACGAGCCGTTCCGCTTCTATTTTGAAAAAGATGTGGTCTATACCGTATACTTTGAGGTAAGCCTTGGCCAGATGGCCACGATGATTAAGGATGTCGAAAGCACCCTTTCTCTGATCAACGATTGCTACCTTGATATTATTAAATATACCGGCACCAGCCCCGACGAATACCGTGACTACAACTTCGCCGAGATCATGCCCGAAACGCTCAGCGATATGCAGAAGGCCAAGGATAGCCTTAAAGCGGTTTCCGAACAGTTCGTCGAGCTTTGCGGCGGTGTCAAGGGCTCACAGGTCGCCACGCTTGACCAGATCGTTGTTCTTCTTGAAAGAATGAAGGATGAAAGCGAGATCGCCGTGAACCTTTCCAACCTCAAATCCTACATCGGTACTCTCGGTACCTGGCTTAATACCTGTAAGCAGCAGGGGCTGATCTTCGACTACGTTTCGGTACAGCCGATCGGTAGCGAATCCCCTCGCGTAAACGCCAACTTCTTTGAATCCGCTTGGTTTGAGATTCGCGCCTTCTTCGTCAGCTTCTTCGTTGACTACAACAATATGGGCGTTAAAGAGGGAAGTGACGAGATGGGTGAGGCTATCGACGTATGGCTTGCCTACGGTCGTGACCAGTCGCTTATCTGGCGTAACCTGATCGACAGCGAGTTCACTCCCGTTTACAACATTCCCGTTCGCTTAAAGCTCGTAACCGCCTCCACGCTTCTGCCTTCGGTTCTGGCAGGGCAGGGACCTGACGTTTACATCGGTCTTGCCGCAGCTGACGTTATCAACTACGCGATCCGCGGCGCGATCGAGGATATTCAGGGAAGCGACGGCTATACGCAGACCTACGGCTACGATATCAACCTGACCGAAAAGGGCGAGACCGATATGACCCGCACCTATTATATCGATCAGGCGGTTGCCGATCTGCCCGACGACGATCCCAACCACATTACCCACTACTCCGAGCCGATCCCCTACGAGACCACGGACGAGAACGGGAATACCGTAACGCGTTATAAATATAAGGTTTATAAAGACGAGGTTCTCTTCAACTACGCCAACACCATTCCTATTTCATTATATGGAAAGACCTACGGCGTTCCTGAAACCACCAACTTCCCGATGCTCTTCTACCGTAAGGACGTTCTGGCCGACCTTGGCCTTGAGGTTCCTCGCACGTGGGATGACGTTTTGGAATGTATCCCCGATTTCCAGGCCAACAACGCCGAGATCGGTTTGACTTGGGCCTCTGCTCTTACGACCCTCATTTATCAGAAGGGCGGAAGCCAATGGCTGTATGAAGACGATCCCGAGTATGCGGGCGCCCAGGTCGGTTACGGTACCGACACGGCTCTTGACGCTTTCCAATGGGTATGCCGTCTTTATACCGACTATTCCTTCCCCGTAACCTTTGACGCGGCAAACCGTTTCCGTACCGGTGAGATGCCTCTTATCATCACCGACTACTGTACGATGTACAACCAGTTAACGGTATTTGCTACCGAAATCCGCGGCATGTGGGCCTTTACCTCTATGCCGGGCTACAAGGATCCCAAGACCGACACGATCAACAACTGCTCGGTTGCAACGCTTACCGCTACGGTCATGCTTTATAAGGATGCCGGCCGCCGTGAGTCCGCTTGGAAGTACATGAAGTGGCAGGCGGGCGCCGATGCGCAGGCAAGCTACGGTAACCAGATGGTCGCTCTCGTTGGCCCTGCCGCCAAGTACGCAACGGCCAATATGAAGGCGATCGAAAACCTGTCCTGGACCTCTGCCGAGCTGACGGAGATCAAGAGTCAGCTCGATAACTTGGCTTCGATTCCCAACTACCCCGGAAGCTATATCATTTCCCGTTACGTTCAGTTCGCCTTCCTTGCCGCGAACAACGACGGTGCCGACCCCGTAACCGAGATGTATTCATATCTGAATACCATCAATAAGGAGCTTTCGCGTAAGCGTGAGGAATTCGGCTTGAAAACTTTGGAAATCGGACAGACCCCCGAGGAAGCTCGGCGGGCAGAGCAGGCATCTAAGTGATGTCGGTATCAAGAAAGAAGGAGATTGCTATGTCTACGAAAACGGCGACGCCACGCCCCGTAGCCAGAACCGAAATGACAAAAGCGCAATGGACCTGGAAAGAGATGAAGCGCAATAAAGTGGCCTATCTGATGGTTGGCCCCTTCATGCTGCTCTTCTTCGTCTTTACGGTTCTGCCGGTTTTCCTTTCGGCAATTCTGAGCTTTACGGATTTTAACCTTCTGCAAATGCCCAACTGGGTTGGCTTTGATAACTATATCCGTCTGTTCCTGAACGACGATATCTTTATCATCGCTATTAAGAATACCCTGATCTTCGCGGCCATCACGGGTCCTGCCTCGTATATCATGTCGTTTCTTATCGCTTGGTTTATCAACGAGCTTCCCCCGAAGGTCCGCGCCCTTGTTACCCTCGTTTTCTACGCGCCCTCGATCTCGGGCTCGGTTTACACGATTTGGGCCACCCTCTTCTCGGGTGACGCCTACGGTTGGGTAAACGGTACCCTGATCGACCTCGGCATTATCTCGTCCCCGATCCTGTGGTTCCAAGACGCTAACTACGTTATGCCTCTTTGTATCGTAGTCGCTCTGTGGATCTCGCTCGGTACCGCCTTCCTTTCCTTCATTGCCGGCTTGCAGACGGTCGATAAGAGCCTTTACGAGGCGGCGGCGGTTGACGGTATTAAAAACCGTTGGCAAGAGCTTTGGTATATCACTCTGCCTAAGATGAGACCTCAGCTGATGTTCGGTGCGGTTTTGTCTATCACTCAGTCCTTCGGCTTCGGCGCGGTCGTTACCGCTCTTTGCGGCTTCCCGTCGGTCGACTACGCGGCGCATACCATCATGCACCACTTAGACGACTACGGCGGTCAGCGCTACGAGGTCGGTTATTCTTCGGCGATCGCTGTGCTTCTGTTCGCCATCATGCTGGGCTCGAACTTCCTCGTTAAGAAAGCACTTTCAAAGGTAGGGCAGTGATATGGCAAAGAAATTAAGAACCAGACAACATAAGGTCGTATTAAACCGTTCAAGAGGCGGTGACGCCGGCATCACTTTCATCCTTACCATTATGGGTGTCTTTATGTTTCTGCCGATGGTGTATACCGTTATGCAGTCCTTAAAGCCGCTGGACGAATTGTGGATGTTCCCCCCGCGCTTCTACGTTGTCAACCCGACCTTCTCAAACTTCAGTGACCTTTTCTCGCTGCTGAACGACTCGTGGGTTCCCTTCTCCCGTTACATATTCAACACCGTATTTATTACGGCGGCGGGTAAAGTCGGATCGTAGCCATGTCGTTCTGTGAGCCAAG
>JAZRFI010000100.1:0-5678 GCA_045661285.1 Eubacteriales bacterium
TGCAAAACGTTCATCGCCATGATCGGCATCGACATACGCCAAAGCCCCTTCATGATCGAGCCTTGAAGCATATCTACGTCTTTTATCCGCATAAGACTTTCATCCTTCGTTTTACGCCCGCAGGCGTTTTTGACGCATCGAGTCTCAGTCGGCAAAAAGCTCGGAAAGGACGGATTTACCTTCCTTGATCAGCTTTTCGGCTGTACCGGCGCGGTATTTGGAGCTTCTGGCCTCGTAGCCGCCCTCGTCAAAGGCAGACTGCATCGGGTAGTAGCCCTCGTAGCCGTTGGCGCAGCAGGCGGCAAAGGTCATCTTGGCGGGGGACGCGTTCTTTACCTGCCGACCGATATCGGTAAAGGGCTCGCCGGGGAAGCCGACGAGAGCGAATTCACCCATGCGGAAGCCCGTGACGTGCAATTCCTTTTCATCGGGCTCTTCACGAAGCAACAAAACGCGCGCGGCGTGGCTGATCTCGGTGACCCAGGCCATAATGCCAAGCTCCGGGGGGCTGATCTCGTCGTTTCTGCCCTCGTCCTCCAGCTTTTGGATGCGCTTGGCCCATTCGATCTCCTCATCGTCCTTGGCCTTGTTATGCTCAACCGTGAGGACGTGCAGGGTGGATCTTAGCGGCAGGGGGTTGATCTCTTCGGCCATGGCGTGAAGGCTCATCGCGGTGCCGGCGATCGTGCGCCCCATGTGTTGCGAGAACTCGTAGCCGTGGCGAAGCATATTTTCGGGGGTCTTGACGTTGAAGTGGTTGGTATCGCCCTGCGCGCCGTTGATGTACATACAGACCGAGTTCGGCATCCCCGCCTCGTAGATACGGCGGGTAAAGCCGGGGAAATCGGCCGAATAGCAGGTACCGCCGATGACGTCGGGATGCACCTGGAAGTTAATAAGGGCGATCTCGGGCTTATTTTCGCGCTTGAAAAGCGTCAGCGCGACGCGGTGGTCGGCCTCACCGAGGGGATAGGCAATGTCGGGGTTTAAAAAGCCGGGGTTGGTCATGGTCTTGCCGTTTTTCATCATAAAGCGGCGGATAAAGGAAATTTCGACCGGGGTATCGGCGGAATTGACGTAGACCGTGGCGGGGGCAAGATCAAGGATCGCCTCCTTCGCGATAGCCGCCACACGCCCCGCTGTTTCAAGAAGCACCGCGTCAGAGTACCGATCACCGTATTTATGCGAAAGGGCAGGGCCGGTGTGGATATGCGTGCAAGCGATAAAGATATTCGAAGCGGGAACGGCGGTCTCTTTTTCGATCATCGCCTTCATGCGGGCCGTGTTCTCCTGGTCCATACCGATCGAATCCAGGCTGATAACGAGAAAATTCTTTTCCCCATCCGAAAGGCAAAGCACCGAGGCAAGGAGGGGATCGAGTGTCCCATCCGAAACGCGGACGGTGGGATACCCAACGAGATGGATACCGTACGCGGGGGTAATATCGCCTCGACCGAAGCCGACCTTACATTCTTTCATAGTTCTTTCTCCTTGTAATATATGTAGTGTTTCTTTTACAAAATACCCTTAATAAAGCTCATGAAGCGAAGAGAGCCCCTCGTCAACAATCTTTTCGGCAACGCCGGCGCGGTAGTTGGCGGTCCTTGCCTCATACCCGCCCTCGTCATAGGCCGATTGCATCGGGTAGTAGCCCGCGTAATCGTCGGTGCAGCAGGCGATATAGGTCATTTTGGCGGGGGATGCTTGCTTGATCCTCGTCCCGATCTCGGTAAAGGGCTCGCCGGGGATGCCGATCAGCGCGAAGTCGCCGATACGCAGACCGGTCATGGTGATCTTACGCTCCTTGGGCTTATCGAGAAGATTCAGCATCCGTCTTGCCTCGGATACCTTGGTGATAAGATCCATACCGCCGAGCGAGGAGATCTCGTCATCCTTTCCTTCGGCATGCAGACGAAGCGTTTCCTCGGCGCACTGAAGCGCACGGGGATCGGTTTCTTTGTTATAGTCGATCCCGAACTCCCGACGGATGGTGCCGAGCGGCAGGGGGTTGATCTCTTCGGCCATGGCGTGAAGGCTCATCGCGGTGCCGGCGATGGTTCGCCCCATATGCGCGGCGAATGGGTGACCGGTGCGGGGCATCCCCTTGGGGGTCTTGACGTTATAATGATTGGTATCGCCCTCTGCCCCGTTGATGAACATACAAACGCTTCCCGGCATCGCCGCCTCATAGGTTTGTCGGAGATAATGCGGGTAATCGGCCGAGATGCGGTAGGCATCCATCCCGTCGGGCACGACGCACGCGTGGGTCTGGAAGTTGACGAGCGCGATCTCGGGCTTATCTTCGCGCTTGAAGAGGGTAAGCGCAACACGGTGATCGGCCTCGCCAAGAGGGTGATCGATATCGGGGTTCAAGAAGCCGGGGTTGGTACGGGTAGTGCCGTCCTTCATTCGGAAGCGGCGGATGAAAGAGATCTCGACCGGGGTATCGGCGGAATTGACGAACACCTTCGCGGGCGCAAGGTCCGAAAGGGCTTCCTTGGCAACGGCGACGATCTTTTCGCAATCGGCGTCAAATTGCTCCTTTTTGAAATCACGGTGTCCGCTCAGCATCGGGTGGGCGGTATGCGTGTGCGTGCAGTGGACGAGAATATGCTTCGAGGGGATGCCTGTCTCTTTTTCGATGGCCTCGCGCAGCTGCAAAGAGCAATCAAAGCTGATGCCAAGCACATCGAGCGAAAGAAGAAGATAGCTCTTTTCTCCGTCCGATACGCACAAAGCGCTTGCCAAAAGGGGATCGCGCACCCCGATAGAAAGTCGTTGATCGATTGAGCCGGGGAGCCCCGCGCCGATCGGTGGGGTGATATCGCCCCGCGCAATGCCAACACGAAATTCTTGCATCGCTTTTCTCCTTAAAATTCTCAAAAATTCTTTCTTTTTTATAGGATTCGTGCTATAATAAGAAAGCAAATGCTTTCTTCTATCATTGTAGCACCGAGCGGCAGGGGAAGAAAGCCGTTTTTGTGGTATAAAATCTTCAATTTGTTGTGAAAGGCGCTATATGAAATACGAAAATTACGCCAGAACCGTCAGCGAAAGCTTTTCGCTTTGCCACAGCGCAGAGGAAGAAAACGTGGCGGCGGGCGCTACCTACGGTCCGGTCGTGCGAAACGCGCTGATCATTGAGTGCTGTACCTTCGGTAAGGGAAGCGTCACGATCAACGGAAGGGAGTTCCTTTTCGGTGAGGGGGAGGGGTTCGTGCTTTTTCCGGGAGACACCATCGTGCATAAGACCTACGCGCCCGGTCGTTCTGACTGCTGGTGCACGCTGATCGCACCGCGCTTTATCACGCCCCTGCACGAAGCGGGGCTTGACGCTTTGCACCCCTTTCTAAAAAAAGAGATCGTTGGGGAGGCAACGGCGTGTATTGAAAGAATGATAAGCATCCGCGAGGTGGGCATGGGGGGCGATATGCGCCGCCAGGCCGCGGTATACGAGCTTTTGGGGCTGATCCTACGCGACCTACCCTCGCAAAAGGAAAACACCGCCGTGGGGAAGGCGCTGGCCCTGATGGAAGAGAGATACCGCGCCCCGCTTTCGGTGGCCGAGCTGGCCGACGCGGTAGGGCTGGAGCGCACCTATTTCTCTTCGCTTTTTAAGAAAACAACAGGGGTCAGCCCCTACGTGTATCTTGGCGATCTTCGTATCCGCCGCGCGTGCGAGCTTTTGCGCCGCAGCGAGAAGAGCATCTCCGAAATCGCCGAGGAGGTGGGGCTTGACTATCGGAATTTTGCCAGAGTTTTTAAGCAGAAAACCGGGCAATCCCCCAAGGGATACCGCCTCTATTCAAGAACGCGGCAGGATTTTTTGATTGGCGGTAAAGAAAACGTTACATAAAAGCAGCGCGATCCCCCCTTGCTTTTTGCGGGCGGCTGTGATACAATAATAGGGCAAAAAGAGACGGGTGTGCTTGGCGCGCCAAAAGGAGAAAGCATATGATCCATTCGATTTTAATGATCGGTCAATCGAACATGGCGGGGCGGGGCTTTTTAGAGGAAGCGACCCCCATTAAGACCTCTCGGCTGAAGGTTTTGCGCAACGGGCGCTGGCAGCCGATCTTTTTCCCCGTGAACCCCGACCGCAAGACGGCGGGCGTCACCATGGCCGAAAGCTTTGCCGAATGCTACGCCGAGAACCACGAGGGGGTAGAGGTCGGGCTTATCCCGTGCGCCGATGGGGGCACCTCGATCACCCAGTGGCAAGAAGGGGGGCTTTTGTACGATCACGCCGTGATGCAAGCGCGTTTGGCAAGCCGTACCTCAGCGATCGCGGCGGTCATCTGGCATCAGGGCGAAAGCGATTGCCTGCATGGGCTACATACCTCGTACAAAGAAAATTTTCTGCGCTTTTACCGCGCGCTGTGCCGTGACCTCGATCTTTCGGGCGTCCCCTTTATCATCGGTGAGCTGGGGGCGTATCTTGAAAAGAATGCCGCTTCTGAGGAATATAAGAATTACCCGCTGATCAACCAAGCGATGAAAGAGATCGCCGAGGAAGAAAAGATGATTGGTTTAGCCAAGGGGAGCCATCTTCTGTCAAACCCCGATATGCTGCATTTCTCGGCCGCCTCGCAGCGGGAATACGGCCGCCTCTATTATAAGGAATTTGAGGCCTTGGAGGACAAGAACCGCGTTTTCCCCGAAAAGCCGAGCATGGAAGACGCCTTCCGCACGGGGATCGAGCATTTATAAAAGGAAACAACCACCCGACTTCGTCGGGAGCCCCCTTTACACAAAGGGGCCTTTCACGTCGCCTCGACTTTCGTAGCCTTCCTTGTGCAAAGGCACCGCGGGCGTGCGTTAGCGGAGGGGGCGGTAAGCGGGTAGGGGCGGCAATCGGCCGTCCGACAAAAGAAAAAAGAGCAGAAATTTCTGCTCTTTTTTCGTTATTGCCATTGATTATCTCGTAAAGCTGAAGCTGATCTCGGTGCCGTTGCCGTCGACCGGAATATTCTGAACGTTGATCATACCGTCCGAAACCATACCGACGAGCGTAGCGCTTTCATCGGCAAGGGTGAGGTTGAGCGTAACGCCCATGCCCTTGGTAACCGTGAAGCTGCCTTCTACGGTGTGAACGACTTCGTCATCGACCTTGATCATGATCTCGAAGGTTCCGTCAGCATCCAGAACGAGCTGAGCGGTTCTGGCAATACCGTCGGTAGCCTCTTCAGCCGTAAGCGAAGCCGCGAAGGTATCCTGGATCGAATCGTGATAGAGGGTTACCGCGGTAGGCATACCGGCGGTGGGAGCGTTGCCGGAAAGCGAAAGCGCGCCACGGGTAAGGGTGGTCGTCTTAGCCTCGGTCGCCGCGCCGATCTCCTCGCCGTTTTCGGGATTAAGGTCATGCGTCTTGGTGAGAATGACCTCGGTAGCGGTAAAGGTTACGGTTCCCTTTTCGGCATAGCCGTTTTCGCCGACCATGCTCAGATACACATAACCGCCAACCTTATCGATAAGCATTTGAACGACCGTAACAGTCCCGGCCATAGGGCCTGCCGCGATGATCTTCTGTGCCGAATAAAAACCGGCGATCTCGGCGGTGGTAGCCTTCTGGGCGGTGCATTCCACACGAGTGGAAGCCATAGCGGAGTGCTGGAAGGCAGCGGTGATCACACCGTTCTCGAGCGTACCGACGACAGGATCGACGGTGACGGCTTCCG
>JAZRFI010000101.1:0-4864 GCA_045661285.1 Eubacteriales bacterium
ATGGGGAACTGGGAGCGCCTTACCATGGTTGAGGCGGTCAAGAAGTACGCCGGTGTCGATTATAACGACTGGGCAAGCGACGAAGACGCCCGCGCGTGCGCCAAGGCGCATAAGGTTGAGGTGGCCGAGGATGCGACGAAGGGTCGCGTTCTGCTTGAATTCTTCGATGCGTACGTCGAAGAGCAGCTCATTCAGCCGACCTTTATCTACGATTACCCGGTCGAAAACAGCCCGCTTGCCAAGCGCAAGCCCGATATGCCGCTCTTTACCGAGCGCTTTGAATACTTCATCAACGCGACCGAGTTTGGTAACGCGTTCAGTGAGCTGAACGACCCCATCGACCAGAAGGGCCGCTTTGAGCGCCAGGTCGCCGAGAAGCTGAAGGAAGAGCCGAACAGCCGCGCCGAGGTCGATTACGACTACGTCACCGCGCTTGAGTACGGTATGCCCCCCACGGGCGGTCTTGGCTTCGGTATCGACCGTCTTGTGATGCTGCTTACCGACAGCGCGGCGATCCGCGACGTGCTTCTGTTCCCCACGATGAAGCCCGAGGGCGCCGCCCCGAAGCGCGAGGCCGCCCCCACCGAAGAGGCCCCCGCTGTCGCCGCCGAGCCCCTTTCGCCCGTCGCCATCGATTTTTCGAAGGTGGAGATCGAGCCGCTGTTCAGTGACTTCGTGGATTTTGAGACCTTCAGTAAGTCCGACTTCCGCGCCGTAAAGGTCAAGGACTGCGTTGCCGTACCGAAGAGCAAAAAGCTTCTGCAGTTTACCCTTGACGACGGAACCGGCAAGGATCGCACCATCCTTAGCGGGATCCACGCCTTCTACGAGCCCGAGGAGCTGATCGGCAAAACGCTCATCGCCATCACCAACCTGCCCCCCCGCGCCATGATGGGCGTTGAATCGAACGGTATGCTTCTTTCCGCCATTCACAGTGAAGAGGGCGAAGAAAAGCTGAACCTTTTGATGGTCGATAACCGCATCCCCGCCGGCGCTAAGCTGTATTAAAAACAAAAACCGCCATACCGAGATTTCGGTATGGCGTTTTTTATAGGCGATTGGACAAAAAGTGGGATGGGTCGCCTCACTTAGCGAACCTTCTTGGCGGGAACGCCGATGTAGGTGCCGGCCTCGGGCGCGTCGTGCAAAAGGCAGGAATGCGCCCCGATCAAAACACCGTCTCCAACGGTGACGGCTCCAATGATGGAAGAATTGGCATAAAGCGTCACGTTGTTGCCGATTTTGGGAAAGAGCGGCAAATCCGAGCGTTTTCTCCCAATCGTTGTATTTTGGTATATACGGAAATTTTCTCCGATTTCAATCGAGGCGATCGTAATGCTGGAGGGGTGGGGGATGGATAGACCGATCCCGACCGTACCGCTGATCGGAATCGTGATGCCGTATTTTTTCGTTAATTTAGCATGAATAAGCTTGGCGAAGATCTTCCCCCAACGGCGCGAATACAGGTAATGCATCCGTCGGATCATATAAACCGAATTGGAATAGGGGGCGAAATAACGGCACCAGATCTTATCGAAAAAGGTCAAACGGCCGGTTTCCCGTTTATGAGGGCCGTAAACCTCGGTCTCGATACATTGCTTGTAAAGCTTTCTGTTCATTTTCTCTTTCCTTTCATATCGCGAATCGCCTCAAAGGTCCGTTTGCAGTTATCGGTATCGTAAAACTTAAAAAAGGATGCGGCTCGGTCCTTGTATTTTTCCTCTGCTTCGAAACCGCTTTCTATAATGGCTTTCAGTTCGGCCAAGAGATCCTTTTCGGTGGAGACTACCGCGCCAAAGCCGTCCTCTTGATACGAAAAATACCCTTCCTGATACTGGCCGCTTCGATATTTATCGTAGTCGAACTGATAGTACAGCATAGGCTTGCGCATATACGCAAAATCAAAATATATGCTGGAATAATCGGTGATCAGCATCGCCGATTCCATAAGAAGCTTCTGAACGTCGTATTCCTTTGAATTCGCGATATGAATACGCGAAGAGGGGGAAGAGAAGAGGGATATATAATGTTGCAATGCCGCGTGAGGGAAGAAGAAGAGCTCAACGTTCTCGGTATCGAGCAGCTCGTGCAGCGCGGGGTTTTGCAAAAAGGAGTTCCAGGTTACGAAGAACTCAGCGTCTTCAATGCTTTTGTGTCCTTCGTATTTTTCCGTGTCGGAGGAAACGCTCCGCAACCATTCACGCATCGTTGGCATAACGATGATTTGGCGCTTTACCTCGTGTGGGGACAGCAAATTATCAAACCGACACAACCCCAACAGCTGTACGGCGCCCGCCGGATAACCGAAACGTTCCTTTACAAATTCGTATTCTCTGGTGGCTGAGCAGGCAAACAGATTCATTTTCGTAATGTCGTAATAAACCCACCGTTGATCATCCTTGCAAATGCCGTGCCGAATATAGGCGCGGTTTTTTCGGGCGCCGAGATAAACCTCCAGCAAAAAGCAAAGACCCGCGTTCGGCTTTCCCTCCTTTTGGGAGCTGACGTTTCGCTTGGCCGCGAAATAATAGATCCAATGCGTCAGCGATCCAAAGGAGATGACCGGGCCGAGACAAGCCACCTTTTCGTAATCGGGGCTTTGCTTATTTATGGCGTATACCGCCTCGATCTCGGGGTGGTTTTCCCGCATGTATTTGTAGAACCAATATCCGTTATCGCGGGCCTCGTTTCTTCTTTCACAGATAAGCCAGATGTTTCTGTGAAAAAGGCGGAAGGGGAGGGAGGCGATAAAGCCAAGGCACATAACGGGGATGGTGGCAAAATGAGAAGGCTTTAGAAATTTTATCCGCTGTACGAACTGTTTCACTTTTTCCATAATTGCATCCTTTAATTAAGCGTTAATGTAGGGTATAAAGGGGTAAAAGAATCGATCGCGCGATGGTTTGAAGAACTATAAAAAGGCCAATGGAAATTTATGTCAATACAAGTATAGCATAACGAGAGGCGTTTGTCAAAGGGAAAAACAAAGGGCGGGTACGATCACGGCAACGCCCCAAAATATTCACAAAGCGTGCCTTGACAGCGCCCGCCGTCTTATATATAATAAGAATGAAGGATAGCGCCACAACGGCAAAAGGAGAAAACATGAACCAAGAAAACAAACGGCCGGAAGAAAAGCTTTCGGGCGACGTGAAAATGGAGTCGCCGTTTCTTACGAAGCTTGAAAACTTCTGGTATCACTATAAATGGCAAACCATCTTCGGGGTGTTCTTCCTGATCGTTCTTATCGTGTGCCTCGTGCAATGCTCGGCGAAGGGGAGAGGGGACGATGCGTATATCATGTACGCGGGCGAATACGTCCTTTCCCCGATCGAGAAAGAGGATATGAAGCAGACCGTAGCCTCGGTCGGCAAGGATATCAACGGTGACGGAAAGGTCGAGATCTCGTTCGGGATGTACACCATTCGCCAACGCGCCGATATTGAAGAGCAGGATCCCACCAATCACCGCTTCTTTGCCGAGGCGTCGGCCCAGCAGCTTGATCTGTTTGACCAAGAGATCCTTTCGGGTGAGGCAACGCTTTGCCTTTTGTCCCCCGCGCTCTTTGAGCGGGTCGCCGCGGCGGGCGGCTTTCTGCCGGTTTCCGATTACGCGCCCGCCCTGTCAAGCGATATCCTCGTTTCCTATAACGGCACCTATTGCGGCGTGCGCTTAAAGGACACCGCGCTCTATCAAAGAGAGGGCTTCAAGAACCTGCCCGAGGATACCGTTTTCTGCGTCCGCCGCGTCGGCACGATGACCTCGCTCTTCGATAAAGACGGCGCCACCGCCCTCCATACCGCGAACGTCGAGATCGCCAAGGCGCTTCTCGCCCTTGCGCCCCTTGAATAAGAACCCCATCCTTTTTCAAACGATTCCAAAAGCCCGTGATCTCACGGGCTTTTCTCTTTTTTACGGCTAACGCGTAGCCTCCCTCCGGGAGGTGAGCAAGCGAAAACAGCACGTTGTGCTGTTTTCACGAAGCGATACCCCACAAAGCAAGGAGAAGCGGAGCGAATGAGAATGAGCGAACGGTTTGACTATGCGACTGGGGAGAACAGGGGGACCGCTTGCGGTGGAAGGAGAAGACGGGCAACCGTTCCCCCTTTCGTTTGCAAAAACACCCCTTGCATTCCTTTTTCCCGCGTGCTATAATAAACGCAAGACTTCTTTTATATTTATATAAGGAGAGTAACAATGAAGAAACTGCTTTTGTTCCTTTTGGCGCTTTTTGCCGTTCTTCTCGTCTTTACGGGGTGTGATTTTTCCGCCGCGACGCCCCTCTTTTCCATTAACGTTCAATTCGGCACTACTACGGCGGATCCCGTCACTACGATGACGCCCATTACTACGACAGCGCCCATCACTACGACAGCGCCCATCACCACGACGCCTCCCGATTTGTGGCGCCCCCCTTTGCCCGAAATGATGGACAAGATCAAGGGAGACTATGTACTCGATGCCAAGCCCCTTGGCATGCCCATGTCCTGGTACGTCCGTATCGGCGCAGACGAAAGCTTTAAGATCTCCACCAAGCGTGATTTCTCGGTGGATAAGGGCAACGGCGTCGTAACCGAAAGCAATGGCACCTTCGTTCTCGTTTATTCCCACGGCACGACGACCGAGCCGATTACCGCTACCTTCGCGGTAGCAGACGGTAACCTCGTCTTCTCGACCCCCGTTCTGGTTGGCGCCGCCACCGTCTCTTCCGATCACGCCGAGCACCCCGTGACCGCCTTCACCATGGCGTACGAAGAGCTGTTCGGCGAATACTGCGGCACCTACGTCAAGGAAAGCGCGATGGCCGGTACGACCACCTACGAGTATTCCATTGTTCTTGCCGCGGGCAGAAAGTACACCTTCA
>JAZRFI010000102.1:0-21312 GCA_045661285.1 Eubacteriales bacterium
TATCCATAGAGAAGGGAAGGTTGTAATGCCAGCTGATAAGAACTAACCCTTTTTCTGCCGCATACACATCGTTACTTATCCCATGAAGGAACTCTGAACGGTAATATTTTTTGTTGTTATATTCCGTAAACTCCAGATTTAATTCCTCGTCGAAGCCTACGTCTTCGATATATATGACGTTCCGTTTTTCTAAAGGGTAATCTTCGAAAAAATCCTTTATCCCGCAGGATTGCAAAAAAAGACAAGATATAGCCAAGAGGACTAACAGAAGTTTTCGCATACCGGTTTCTCCTTTCTTTTTCCTCGGGGCGGCTGTTTTAGGTATGTGAAGAGGGAAAAAGCATCAAATAAACCCATTCTTAATCAAAAGGGCTATAAAAGCGTCAGAAGCTTTCCATGTGTACAAATTGTTCTCTATGAACCAAACGCCGTCGATGTGATGTGCATGAAAGCGCAGCTCCAAGGCGGGATAGGCCTTGGAATGAAGCGTGACGGAGAATTCTTTTTTCACGGATGTATCGGTATAGCTTGAAAAATCCTCGTAAACATCCGAAAGCATGATTTCGTCATTTGTTCCTTTTATGACGAAAACATCCTGCATATAGTCATAGTTCTCGTGTATAAAAAAATCCCCGGTAAGAGCACAATAAATAAAAACAGGAGAATCAACCGTATAGGAATAGTAGTATGCCGGATAAAACCATTTTGCTCCGTTCCAGCCGATAAGCGTATATTCTTTATCCAGCGTGTCCTCTGCTACATTGGCGAGTGAAAAGTAGGGTCTGTCAACTTCGTAATAGTTCGCGTCTTGGTAGCGAGCGCCTATCCAAGTTGTTTCTGATTCATCCGGGATCAGAACGACGGCCCCGATTAAACTTTTATCTTGGCGCGGATCCTGCTCACAAGAAGAAAGAGAAAATATAATTATAGCAATCAATAGGATGAAAAACGGTTTGCGCATACGATCTCCTTTCTCCCCCTCGGGCGAAAATCCTTTTACAATACCAGTATATCATATTTTCCCCCATTAGGCAAGAGAAAAGAAAACAGCCGCCCCACGGGGCGGCTGAACGTAATGTTTTTAAGATTGCGGAATTACTTCGGCTTCGGGAAGCAGGTCGTTTTCTTCCAGCAAGGCGAGGAATTCCGAAGAAATCGGGTAGGCTTTGCCTAGAATAAGAATATAATAAACGTTATCCATTTTGAAAATATCTACATTGGCTGATAAGGCAGGGTAATTTTTACAGCACCAAAAAAAGCTTTGCTTTTTATAGGCGAAGTCAGGATCTTTTATAGCTTCACGCGATATAGGCTCTTCTACGTACGCTTTGGAAAATACGATTTCAACCCCTGTTTCCGGGTTATCCATATATTTTAAATTTGCGTGCTTCAAAATAAACGTTTCTTGTGTGTAATCGAAAGAAGGGTGCAGATAACAATCATAGGCACCCGTAATGAATGGGGGATTCTCAAAAGTGGGTGCGTGATATGTCATAACCATAGAGAAGGGAAGGTTGAAATGCCAGCTGATAAGAACTAACCCTTTTTCTGCCGCATACACATCGTTACTTATCCCATGAAAGAGCGCTGAACGGTAATATTTTTCGTTATTATATTCCGTAAACTCCAAATTCAATTCCTCGTCAAAACCTACGTCTTCGATATATATGACGTTCCGTTTTTCTAAAGGGTAATCTTCGAAAAAATCCTTTATCCCGCAGGATTGCAAAAAAAGACAAGATATAGCCAAGAGGACCAACAGAAGTTTTCGCATACCGGTTTCTCCTTTCTTTTTCCTCGGGGCGGCTGAACGCAATGTTTTTAAGATTGTGGAATCACTTCGGCTTCGGGAAGCAGGTCGTTTTCTTCCAGCAAGGCGAGGAATTCCGAAGAAATCGGGTAGGTGAGGAACGGCCCGACGTTGGGCTTGCCAATTTGCACATAGTAGGCATTATCCATTTGGAAAACCGTGATGTTGGTCTCCAAAGTCGAATATTTTTTGCAGGTCCAACGGTATTCCTTTTTTGGATATTCGCTTATGGATAAATTCCCGATATTGATAGAATTTTCGGCGTATGCATCGGAAAATACGAGTTCTACACCGGTTCCTTCTAAAACGAAAATTTCTTGCTTGTAGTCGAAGGATTCATTTATGAATATGGTGGAATCAGGTCGCACAATAAACGGCGGAGAGGTAGTGGAAGGTGCATACAAGGAACCGTAAGAATAGATTATCAAAAAGGAAGAATGATACCAGCTAACAAGAACAAACTCGTTTTCCTTGAGCCATTCTTCGCTTTTGGGGGTAAGGGATTGATCCCAAGCGTAATACATCTCGTTTTCATATTCGAGAGTATAAGGCAAGTATTCGTCATAAATTGCAACGTCTTTTTTCTCTATCGGATATCCCGGATCCTCTTCCAAGGGAAATAATGGATATTCTATAGAAAAGAAACAGGATTGCAGGGAAAGACAAGATATAATCAAAAAAAACAATAATACTTTTCGCATACCATATGTACTCCTTAAGGAATTAAGGGCCGTAATGCCAACCGCTTCTTTGCTTTAAGGCGCGGATTTCGGCGGTGCAATCATAGGGGTCATTGATTTTTTCCACTTCGAGATTACCGTCTGTATCCATAACGTAGAAGTATTTTGCTCCGTTTTTTAGCGTTAGGTAATATAAAACGCACTTTTTCCCGTCAGAATCGCAAAAAGCATTTGAAACGATCGCCTCTTTCGTTATCCCGTCGGTCTGATACAAACGAGAGTAGTATTCCTCGGTCGAAAGGGGAGAGGAGGGGCGTTCGGTTACATAAACCATATCAATAGAAACCTCTATTTTTCGAACGCTGCATTTTTTTTCATCAAACGGCCTGTTCCAATCGTTTCTTTCCTTTAGCTCTTCAAGCTTGGAATCAATGCTTTTTGTTTGGGTGAACTCTATGCGGATATAGTTGATATCCTCGTAAAAATAAACGGTAGAATCCGCGTATTTTTGGCAAATGGCATAAGCGGTTTCTGTGGTTTTGGATAGGTTGTTGTAAGACGTAAAACAAAGCAATGTGCGCCCATATTGGTCGGTTTCAACGGTATCGGGGCTATATCCCTTTAGATCTCGCTGATAAAAACCGGGAACAGAAAGGTAAAAACAAGCAGTTAATAGTAAGCCGGGACTATTGGTTTTCAGTAAGAGCTTTTCTAAAGGGCCTCCGCAAGAAACCAAGAGGGATGCAAGCATAATAAGCACCAAAGCCAAACACACGCTTTTTTTCATGTGCCTTTTCCTCCTATATGAATTGGTTGATTGGGTTAAAAAGATGCAATTAGGGAACGATAGCTTCGAAAATTCAAAGGCCACCGAAGAAGAAAAACAACTACAAATAATCGCCTTTACAATATCAGTATAGCATATTTTCCCCCATTAGGCAAGAGAAAAGAAAACAGCCGCCCATTTGGGCGGCTGAACGCAATGTTTAGGGTCTTTTCTGTGGGGCGTTTAGCGGCCGCTGTCCAGGCGGCGCTTTTCACGCAGGAAGCCGCCCTTTAAGCGGGCGCGGCCCCCTTCGAAGCCGCCGAGGGCGGCCTTATCGTACCAGAGGTTGGCCTTTTCACGGTCAACGTCCACCCCGTCACCGAATTCGAAGTGGCAGCCGATAACGAAGGCGGCGGGCGCGTAATTCTTTTTGGCGGCGCAAAGGCGAAGATAGATCGCCCCCGCAACGTCGCCACGGCGGTATACGGCAGAGGCGGCGGCGTACAGGCGGCGCGCCGCCTTTCTTTCCTTCACCTCGTTCATTTCAAGCAGAAGCTTTTCGGCATCCTTATCGTACGGGGCGGGCAGATCACGCAACAGGGCGCGCGCTTTTTGGAAATTGCGGTGTACGCCCCAGCCGTTCTTGTAGCAAAGGGCGAGATTGAGGCGCGCGGCAAGGCTTCCCGCCTCCACCGCCTCCTCGTAGGCTCTTGCGGCGGTACGCGCGTTAGCCACGCACCCAAGCCCGCGGCGGCGGCAGGTGCCGAGATTACAAAGCGCGTCTGCATGCCCTTGCATGGCGGCCTTTTCGTAAAGGGCGTAGGCGGTTTGCGCTTCGCCCGCGTACTGGGCGTCAAGCGCGCGGTTATAAAGCTCGTTGATCGAGCTTTCAAGGGCGCGAAGCCGCTCGATCGCGGGAAGGATCCCGTCACCCGCGGCGCGGCGCAGATAGGGCATGGCGCGACGTACGGCGTCGCTTTCCTCGCCCGAAAGATAAAACTCGGCGGCGATATAGGCGTATTCTCCGTCGCCCTGCTCGGCGGCGAAGCGGTAATGCGGCTCGGCGGCCTTTCGGTCACCCTTCTCACGCTCAAAAAGACGGCCAAGCTGTAAGGCGGCTGCGGCCGACCCGCCCCTCTCGGCTATGCCGTAGAGGCGAATAGCGTCTTCAAGGCTCTTGGCGGCGCCGATGCCCTCTAAATAGCAATCGGCCGCGCGGGTCGCCGCCGTGATGCTTCTTTCCTCTACCGCCATCAGAAATAGGCGGAGAGAGACGGTGGGAACCCGCTCCTCGGCGGCCTCCTCCCCCAGCGAAAGAAGGTAGGATGCGTGGTCGGCAAGCGGGAAGCGCGGGGGCTTCTTCGGGGAAAGAGCGCGATTGGCTAAACGGAAAAAGGGCGCGGCGTGCGGGATCTGGCGGTAGCACCAAAGGGCGATCTCGGGCTCAATGGCGCCAAAGGCCCCCTTGCGGTAAAGCGAAGCCAAGCGCGATAGGGCAGGGCGATAGCCGCTGTGCGCGGCCTCGGTAAGGGCAAAGCGCCGCTCTTCCTCCGAAAGGCCGAGGCGACCGCCCTCGCGGTACAACAGATAATATCCTTCCGCGCTGCCGAAGGCCGCCGCTGTCCGATACCAGAAGAGCGGGGAGATCGGGCGCTGGGAAAGAGAGGGATTCGAGGAAAGGATGCGGGCGATACGAAGCGAAGCGTGCGCGGATCCCCGCTCGGCCGCCTGGCGATAGCAGGCAAGGGCGCGGTGCAGGTCGATCTTCACGCCGATCCCGTATTCAAGGCAACGGGCGTAGGCCTCGCAGCCGTCGTTGTTCCCCGCCTCGTACAGCAGGCGGTAGATCGACGCGGCTTCCTCGGGGCGCTTATCCTGCTCATAGGTCACTGCTTTATGATAAAGGGTAGACGCCATCTCGGGGGAAAGCGAATTTTTGCGATGGCAAAAAGGGCAGATCAGCCCGTTTTCTTCCATCTGAAATTCACGGCGGCAAAAAAAGCAAACCATAAGGCCCCTCCTTGTTTTGATGTTTTTATTGTAGCATATCCTTTGGTCTTTTTCAAGTGGCGAAAGCAAAAAGCGGTAAAAAGCAAACCGCTGTGTCAATCGCCGTAAAGGCGGCGATATTCGCTGGGCGTTACCGAATAATGTTTTTTGAATACCTTTGAAAAATACATCCCGTCGTAGAAGCCGAGCTGTTCCGCGATCTCGGAAATCGAGAGGCGCCCGTCACGCAAAAGGGCGCACGCGCGCGCCATGCGAAGCTTTGCGAGATAGGCCTTGGGCGTATACCCGATCTCGGCCTTGAAATAGCGAATGAAGTAGGTGGGATGCATATGGCAGATCGCGGCCAATCGCTCGTTCGAGGGGTTGCTTGAAAGGTCGGCTTCCATTATTTTCAGCACCTCGCCAAGGGGGGCGGGCGGGGCGGCAAAGGCCTCGCCGTGAGGCAAAGCGGCGCGGAAGAAGGAAGAAAGGACGGAAAAGGCCGAAGCGCGTACGGTCAAAAGCTCGGCAATGCTTTCTAAGTTAAAGGCCTTGGCAAAGCGGCGAAAGGCGTCGCTTACCGCCTTCCCCTTCGGGTATACGAGATAGGGCATATCGCCGTTTGAAAAGAAATTTCCCTCGGGGGTCATCGCCAGATGCATCCAATACTTGGCAAACGGCCGCTCTAAGATCCGATAGCTGTGGGAAACGCCGGCGGGGATGAAAAAAAGCGCCCCCGGCCTTCCCTCGTAGGTATGCCCCTCGATCGTAATTTCGCAAGCCCCCTTCGTGACGTAATAAAGCTTACAAAAGCCCGCCCTGTGCGGCTTGATGCTCCATTCGGTTTCCTCGTCGGGGGTGAAGTGCCCACCGTCGGTCACGGCGATGTTTACGTTTTTCAAATAGAGGTCGCGCATATTCTTCTCCCGGTGAAATATTGGTTACTTTTTTCCATATATCGGTTTTTATTTTCCCTATACAAGCACATTTTACATCGCTATAATGAAATTGTCAACCCAAGTAAATAATAAGGAGAAAAAATATGAGCAGTATTCGTATGGAGTTTGCTTATCCCAGAGATCTTGAGATCGTTAAAAAGGAGAGATGGCCGATCCTTATTCCCGTCGGCACGATCGAATACCATTCCTCGATCTGCCCTTACGGCTGCGATACCCTGGTAGCCAAGGGGATCGCCGAGCGCTTTGGCGAGCGGATGGATTGCTTGATCATGCCCCCCCTCTATTACGGGGTAGCGAGCTACGCCGTCGCGGGGCCCGAGTCGGGCTCGATCCACGTCGATTGCGATAGCTTTGAGCAAAACGTGTATTGCATCTTGAAATCTCTTTTCCGCGCGGGGCTTAACCGCAATATCTATTTTATCATCGCCCATCAGACCGAGGATCTCAACCCGATGGAGCTTGCCTGCCGTAAGGCGGCGCGTAAGCTGGTCTTTGAGTATTTAGAGGAGACAGACGGCTACGGCTGGTGGGGCAGGCGCGAGAACGCGGGATTTTACGACGCGATGTCGGCCGAGGACAACCCTTGGAACTGGGTGCGCTTCATAACCGGCCGCGGGATGGTTCCCAAAGCGGTTAAAAAATACGGCGGCGCGGGGGATCACGCGGGGAAATACGAATGCTCGTGGCTTGAATACCTTTACCCCGGCTCGATCAAGCTGGAGCGAAAGGGTGAAGCCGACGACTGGTTTACCGACACCGCCCCCCAAATGAGTATGGAAATGGGTAGGGATATTATCGAAGAATACCTCGATAGCTTTGAGGCGATCGTACGCGCCCAGCGCGGAAGGTAAGGAGGATACAATGGCTAATTTACCGCTTTATTTTGAGGATATGAAACCGCTTGCCTATGAGTGGTTTCCCACCCTTTGGCAATGTTTTATTTACAGAAACTGGGAAATGGCCACACCCGAACGCATCGCAAAGGTGCTTGGATGCGATAAAGAGGTTGTTCTTTCGGCGGCTTTGGAGATGGGCCTTCCCGAAAGCACGGCCAATGAAGAGCTGTGGCTCACACGCGGCTACGTGACGCTTATCCGCGCCAACTGGCATCTTTTGACCTATCCCCAGCTTTGCACCCTGCTTGGTTGGGAGGAGGATTACCTCGCCTATATTTTGAAGGAGGACGACTTCCTTGACGTTAAGCTGGGTAAGAAAAAGCCACCCGTTGCGACGCTGACCGTCACCCCGCTGACCGAGAAGCAAAAAAAGCAGACCGAGGCGATCGGGCGCGTTACGCGTGAGCTGCGCGAAAGGATATCGCCTCCCTCGGTAGACCCCTTCCTGTTTTCTTCCGTGTATCCTAAGAATATGCCCCCCGTAGAAGGCGAGTCTCGCCTTTTGTCGAATTATCTTTGCGCTTATGAGGCGCTGTACGGTGACCTCTTTTACGATCACAGGCTGATTGAAAAATCGTTGCCCGAGGAGCTGCTTGCCGCTTACGCTGCCCTTGGGATCAAGGGAATTATCGTTCAGGCGGTACTTTATAAGCTGGTTCCAAACAAATACGACCCCACCCTTTCCGAGGGATGGGAGATCCGCTTGGAAGGCCTTAAAAAGGTGATCGCGCGCCTTAAAAAATACGGCCTTAAGGTTAGTCTTTACATCAACGAGCCGCGTGAGTTTTCCGATGCGGTCTTTGAAAAGTACCCCCATCTGAAAGGGGACGTCTATAACCCCGGCTATGCCTCGATCTGTCTTTCGGTGCCCGAGGCGCAGGATTATCTGCGTGAAACGGTTCGTTGGCTGGCGGAGAGGGCGCCCGGTATCGGCTCCTTCTCGGTCTGTACGGCCTCTGAAAACCATACCAACTGTTACAGCCATAAGGTCAACGGCGGTACCAACTGCCCGCGCTGCGCGCGCCTGCGCCGCGAGGATCTTTTCTCGCTTGTTATTCGCTTGGTAGAGGAAGGGGCGCACGCCGCCGATCCAAGCGTTCATATCATCGCCGCCACGTGGGCGTGGGATCGTGCCGGCTCTACCGCGTGCGGGGTTATTGAAAAGCTGCCCCCGAACGTAGCGGTTGGGGCGGTCAGCGAGCACGGCGCCAAGCGCACCTACGAGGACGTGACGGTTTCGGTCGTAGACTACTCGATCTCGATCCCCGGCCCTGCCGAGCATGCCCTTACGATCTGGCGCAAGGCGCGAGAGGTGGGTGCGATGGTATCGGCCAAGATCCAGCTGGGCAACAGCTGGGAGCTGTCGACGGTTCCGTATATCCCCGTATTCGGCCATTTCTATACCGCGATCCGTCAGCTGATGGATGAGGCGAATCCCGAGATGGTATCAACTACCTGGACGATGGGCGGCTTTCCCTCGCCCCCCTTCCGTATGTTCTCGGAAATGACGCGTAAGGACACCCCGATCCCCGCTTTTGAGGACGTTGTTCCCCCCTTGTTCCCGAATGCCGACCCCAAGACGCTTCTTGCGGCGTTTTCGGCGTTTGACGATGCGTTTGACGATTTCCCCTTCTCGCTGCATTCGATGTACGACGGCCCGCAGCACATGGGCCCCTCGCTTCCCTTGTGGCGTGAGGAAACCGGCTGGCGCGCTTGCATGGTAGGTCCGATGTACGACGATCTTTCGTTAGCCTCGGATGCGTTTGGTGGGCCGTTCGGCGTCTATATGCGGCAGTACGAGCGCCTTGTTGAAAAGTGGGCAAGGGGGCTTTCGCTTTTGAAAAAGGCTTACGAGGGGCGCACGGTCGACGCTACCGACCAAATGCTTCTCGAATGCGCGGAGGTCTCTTATTTGCACTTCGCTTCCTCGCTTAACCACATTCGCTATATTGAAAAGCGCGGCGGCGAGGATAAGCAAGAGACCCTGCTTCGCGAAGAAGAGGCGTTGGCGATCCGCGAGGCTGAGCTGATGGGTAAAAACCCCACTATCGGCTTTGAGGCAACCAACCATTATTTCTTCACCCGCACCGACCTTTTTGAAAAGGTTCTCAATTGCCGTTATCTTTTGGGTGAATTGGAATAATATACCGCAAAAAAGGAAGAGAAATTTTCTCTTCCTTTTTTTGCGTTGCCCGCCCGGTCTTTTGCATAAACCCCCTTTCTTTCGGAAAGAATAAGACAAAAACGAAAGGGGAAAAGATATGCTTTTTAATAAAAAGCAATCGGTCGGCTTTTTCGGGGATCACCCGTTGCTTACCATGCTGATCGGGGCTCTTGCGGCAACGGGCGGGGCGGTCCTTGTGTATCTTACCAAGGATAAGCTTTGCCGTATGGGCAGGGATATCGGAAGCTGCGCCTCGGCCTGCGCTTGCAATTGCGAAGAGCTGATGGATCAATTGAAGGACGATATGTGTAACGACCGGTAAATTGAAAAAGGGGCATTCTCTTTCGCATCGTATAATGCAAATAAAAAGGCTTAAGGATGCCTAAAACAAAACCGATCCTTCCTTTGAAGAATTATAAGTTTTGTTTATAAAAAGAAAAGACTTGGTGAAAACCAAGTCTTTTTTCTGGTTTTTAATTCTTCTTCCCGCACTCGGGGCAGAATTTGAAGGGCTTATCCGATTGGTAGCCGCAGGGGCAGGTATAGCCGCCCGGCTTCCCTTTGCCGCACTCGGCGCAGAACTTACCGCTGTTTTTGGCGCCGCATTCGCAAACCCATTCGTCAGAGCCGAGCGGCTCTCCGCACTCGGGGCAGAATTTGCCGCTAGCTGCGGCGCCGCACTTCGGGCAACGGGCGCCCTTTTGCGCTTCTTCCTTACGGGCGTTTTGCAAAAGCGTGGCTTGACCGCCGGCGCCCATGGCGTTTGCCGCCATCCCAAAGCCCATAAAGCCGTTGATGGCGCCGCCCTCGTTCTTTGCGGCCTCCTTCATCGCGGCCATCTGGGCGTAGGCAAGGCCACCCGCCATAGCGTCACGGTTTGCGTGCATCACGTTGGTATCGAATTCTTCAATGCGGCGGCGGCTCTCCTCGTCGGGGGTCACCTTGGCAAGGGCGACCGAAACGATCTCCATGCCGCGGCGCGCGCGCCATTCGCCATCCAGCGTTTCGCTCATATACGAGGCGATCTCGCGCTGCTTGACGGGCAGCTGGCTGAACTTAAACCCTTCGGCTGAGCAACGGGCAAGCGCCGTGTCCAGCGCGGTCATAAATTCATCGCCGCACACACTCTTCAGCTGCTCGGTCGTGTAGGTCGAGCTTACGTTCCCCGCAATGCTTGAGAAGAATACCAAAGGATCGGTGATCTTAAAGGAATACTGCCCGAAATAACGGATATATAGGGCGGTCTTATAATAAGGATCGTCGTAGGGCATCGGGGTCTGGGTGCCGAACTTGTTATCAAGGATCTCCTTGACGTTGACGTAGTACACGCGCTGCTGGCTTCCAAGATCCCCACCAAAGGTGAAGCGGTAGCCGATGCGCTTAAAGGAATCAACCATTCCACGGAAGAAATTGCCGCCGAAGAGCGACGGCTCGGTCGAATTATCCCATTTGAAGTAACCGGGCTCGGCGCAGAAATCGGCCACCTTTCCGTCACATACGATCAGCGCTACCTGCCCCTCGTTCACCGAGATGACCGAGCCGTTCGTGATAATGTCCTCGTTGGCTTTATTGCGCGCGCCGAAAAGGCCGCGCTTTACGGTTTTTAATTGCCCCTTGGCAACCAGCACGTCATTTGAAAGCGAGTCGCAGGTAAAATATTCGCGCCACTGGTCACGGGCAACGCCCGAAGCGCCTGCCGCCAAGGCCCTGATAAGTCCCATAGCTATGATCCTTTCTGTCAAAAAAATAAGGGAGCCTTAAAAGACGAGGGCAAAGACCCATCGCATTTTAGCCCCCTTTGCGGTATAGAAAAACCCCGCCGAGCCGTGTAAGGCCGAACTTAGCCCTGATTGTACAGGGGGGTGCCCTATCCTACCCTTATTAGCTCCCAGCGTCCGCCGTAGGGCGGGAGGTCTGCACACCGGGTAGAGAACGCGGGCTCCCATAGTGTAAGTGTAGGCCCAATCAAAGCCTTATCACGCGCTAAGCAGGAAAAAAATCATTCCTCGGTCTCGTCGTAATCGATGTCGCTGAAGATCTCGTTGTCGAAATACGCGGCAACCGCTTCCCATTCGTCATCGCTTTCGATGCTGGAAAGAAGCTTGTCTTCCCCCTCGACGTCTACGCGAAGGATGGCGTATTCCTCCACCTCTTCGTCGGCCGGAACGATCGCTACGTACTGCTTTCCCTCAAGCTCTGCGATCCCAACGACCTCGTATTGGGCTTCTTCCTTCGTGTCTTCATCGGTTAAGGTGTAGATATCACCAACCAGAATTTCTTCCATTTCGTTTCACCCCGCTTGCGCGGTCCTTTACTTGTATTTCCTGTGTTTATTATACCATAAGAAGAAAAAGCGTGTCAAGATGATTTTTCTTCCTATTCCCGAATTTCGTCAAGCGCCTCCAAAAAGGCGCCGATCAGGGGATTGGATAGAAGCATGCCGCGACCGTTTAACGCCACGCGCCCCTCCTTTACGGTAAGAAAGGGGGCGTATTGTTGAAGCAGCCCTCCGAATAGGCTTTGAAAATTTCGCCCGAAGCGCGCTTCGTATTCGCCTATCGAAATTCCTTCCGCAAGGCGAAGCCGCAGCATAAAGAACTCGCGCTCTTCTTCCCCTCGGTCGATGATCTCCTCGTCGATCCTTTCGAGGTTCCCCGCCAAAAAGCCGTCAAGGTCGCGCGGGTAGCCGTAGCGCAGACCCGAAAGATAGGAATACGCCGAAGGGCCGAGGCCAATGTATTCTTCGCCGCGCCAGTAATGCAGGTTATGGCGGCTTTCCTTACCCTCTTTTGCGTAATTGGAGATCTCGTAGCGGCAAAAGCCCGCCGCCCCGAGAAGTGTGGCCGAAAGCTCGGCCGCACGGGCCTCTCCCTCTTCATCGGGGAGAGAAAGTGTTGCGCGGTTTTTTGCAAAGGGCGTGCCCTCTTCGATCTTTAAGGCGTAAGAGGAGATATGGTCGGGCGAAAGGGATACTAACCCCATAACCGTTTCCCGAAGGCTTTCCTCGGTCTCGTCGGGGATCCCCGTCATCAGATCGACGCTGATGTTTTGAAAGCCCGCCTGCCTTGCCTGAAGGAAGGCCTCTTTCGCCTCGCTTGCCGTGTGGATGCGCCCAAGGAGCCTAAGCTCGTTGTCGCGAAGTGACTGGATACCGATGCTTATGCGGTTAAAACCAAGCCCTTTAAGTAAACAAAACTTTTCATAATCCACCGTGCCGGGGTTAACCTCACAGGTGATCTCCGCCCCTTCTTCAATGGGATAAAGAGCAAAAAGACCCAGGAAAAGCCGCGCCATTTCCTCTTTTGGCAAAAGGCTGGGGGTGCCCCCGCCGAAGTAGACCGAGTCGATCACGCAGCCGCTTGGCGCGGGGACCGCCTTAGCCTGCCGCAAAAGGGCGTCAACGTAGGCGGGCATATCGGCTTCTCTTCCGACGTAAGAGCAAAAGTCGCAGTAATTGCACTTCCTTTTGCAAAAGGGCAGGTGGATATAAAGGCCGATCTTACGCATCGTCATCGAGCTTTAAGACCGCCATAAAGGCCTCGGGCGTTACCTCGACCGAGCCTAAGCGGCGCATCTTCTTTTTACCCTCCTTCTGCTTTTCAAGCAGCTTCTTTTTACGGGTAATGTCACCGCCGTAGCACTTGGCCAGAACGTCCTTACGCATGGCCTTGACCGTCTCGCGCGCGATGATCTTACCGCCGATGGCGGCCTGGATCGGGATCTCAAAGAGCTGGCGCGGGATGTTATCCTTCACCCGCTCGGCAAGCTTACGGGCGCGCCCGTAGGCCTTTTCCTCGTGTACGATGAAGGAAAGCGCGTCTACCTGCTCGCCGTTAAGAAGAAAGTCAAGCTTTACGAGGCGGCTGGCCCTGTATTCCAGAAAATCGTAGTCGAGCGAGGCGTAGCCCTTACTGCGGCTTTTAAGCGCGTCAAAGAAATCGTAAACGATCTCGTTCAGCGGCAGATCGTAGTGCAGCTCTGCGCGCCCCGTATCAAGATACTTCATATCAAGGTATTCGCCGCGGCGATCCTTGCAAAGATCCATCAGCCCCCCAAGGTAATCGGTGGGGGTAATGATGCTGGCACGCACGATCGGCTCGTACGCGACGTCGATCTCGTCGCCCGAGGGGTATCCCGCGGGATTATCGACGAAGATCTCGCTGCCGTCACGGCGCAGGATCTTATAAATAACGCTCGGCGCGGTGGTGATAAGATCGAGATTGAACTCGCGTTCAAGCCTTTCCTCAATGATCTCCATATGCAAAAGACCCAAAAAGCCGCAACGGAACCCAAAGCCAAGGGCGGCCGAGGTCTCGGGCTCGTAGGAAAGGGCGGCGTCGTTTAAGCGCAGCTTTTCCAGGGCGTCACGCAGATCGCCGTAGCGCGCCCCGTCGGCGGGGTAGATGCCGGCGTAGACCATCGGGCGCGCGGGGCGGAAGCCGGGCAGGGGCTCTTCGATCCCCCCAACGGCCGAGGTGATCGTGTCACCCACGCGGGTATCGCCGACCTCCTTCATGCTGGCGGTGAGATACCCGACCTCACCCGCGCGAAGGCAATCCTTTTTGTTCATCTCAAAGGCGCCGGGGGTACCGACCTCGACGACCTCGTATACGCTCCCCGTACTCATAATGCGGATGCTGTCCCCCGCCTTTAAGCAGCCGTCGATGATCCGTACGTAGACCACGACGCCGAGATAGCTGTCGTAGTACGAATCGAAAACAAGGCACTTCAGCGGGGCGTCCCCATCGCCCTCGGGGGCGGGGATATCGGTGATGGTACGTTCCAAAACGTCCTCAATGTTCTGCCCGGTCTTGGCCGAGATCGCGGGGCAGTCTTCGGCGGGAATGCCGATGATCTCCTCGATCTCGCCCCGTACCTTTTCGACGTTTGCCGACGGCAGGTCGATCTTATTGATGACCGGCAGGACCTCCAGATCATTGTCGATCGCAAGGTAGGCGTTGGCTAAGGTCTGCGCCTCGACCCCTTGCGTCGCGTCAACGACGAGGATCGCCCCCTCGCACGCCTTTAAGGAGCGCGAGACCTCGTACCCGAAGTCGACGTGCCCGGGGGTGTCGATCAGGTTGTAGATATACTCTTCACCGTTCTTGGCGTGATAGGGGAAGCTGACGGTGCGCGCCTTGATGGTAATGCCGCGCTCCTTCTCCAGATCCATATTGTCGAGCATCTGCTCTTCCAGATTATGCAGATCGATCGCCCGCGCCTTTTCAAGAATTCGGTCGGCAAGGGTCGATTTGCCGTGGTCGATATGCGCGATGATCGAAAAGTTTCTGATATGCTTTTGTTTTTCCGTCACGTTTTTTTCCTCTTACTGTTAAACTTTTGAAAATCCTTGCGCGTCGCTTTCGTACGCTTTTATTTTGGCTTCGGCCTCCTCCTGATCCTTGCCGCTGACAAGATAGTAGATCTTGATCTTCGGCTCGGTGCCCGAGGGGCGGATGACCACCTTGTCGCCAAGGGCGGTCTTATAGGAAAGAACGTCGCTCGTCGATTGCCCGGTCGGGGTCTTTTCGCCACTTATAAGGTCGGTGAAAAAGCCCGAAAGGTAATCGCCGATCGCCACGATTTTCGCCCCGCCGAGGGTCTTCGGCGGGTCTTCTCTCAGGCGTGCCATCACACGGCGGCGCCGTTCGATCCCGTCAAGCCCTTCCATATAGATCTCGGTGGTTTTTTCGCGATAGGTGCCGTAGGTTTCGTACAGCTCATCGAGCGCGTCGCAAAGCGTCATGCCCCGCGATTTGTAATAAGCGGTCATTTCGGCGATCATAAGGGTCGTGCCAACGGCGTCCTTATCGCGGGCGTAGGTGCCGGTCAGATAGCCGTAGCTTTCTTCAAACGCGAAGATAAAGTCACCCTCGCGCCCCGCTTCCTCGTGCGCCTTAATGACCTCGCCGATAAACTTAAACCCGGTTAAAACGTCGTGCAGCCGTATGCCGTTTACCTCGCAGATCTTGGTGATAATATCGGTCGAAACGATGCTCTTGATGGTAAAAGCGTTCTTTTGCAATTTGTGAAGGCGGCGGCGCGCCCCGATGATATAGTGGAGCAAAAGCGCCCCCATCTGGTTTCCGCTGATGGGATAGAAGCTGCCGTCCTTTTTCCGCGCCATAACGCCCGTGCGGTCGGCGTCGGGATCCGAGGCAATGATAAGGTCGCTTCCCACCTCGTTTGCTAAGCGGATGCCAAGCGTAAAGACCTCGGGGTATTCGGGGTTTGGCTTGATAACGGTGGGGAAGTCTCCGTTAGGGATCATCTGTTCCTTAACGGGGTAGATATGGCGAAAGCCCATTCGGTCAAGGATCTTCGGTACCAGTCGCCGACCCGCCCCGTGAAGCGGGGTATACACGATCTTCAATTCGTCGGCTACCTCTTCAATAACCGCGCGGTCGATCACGGTTTTTTCAACCGCTTCAAGATATTTTTCGTCAAAATCCTCGCAAAGAAGCGTGATGCGGCCGCTTGCCACGGCTTCGTCAAACGGCGTTTGCTTCGCGCCACCCAGTACCTCGACCTCGTCGATCGCCGCGCTGACGATGGCGGCCTGCTCAGGCGAAAGCTGGGCTCCGTCCTCCCAATAGGCCTTGTAGCCGTTGTATTGCTTCGGGTTATGCGAGGCGGTGATATTGATGCCCGCGATGCAAGAAAGCTCACGGATCGCAAAGGAAAGCTCGGGGGTTGGGCGAAGATCGTCGAAAAGATAGGTCTTGATGCCGTTGCCGACGAGAACCTCGGCCGCGACCTTGGCGAAAAGCGGCGAATTGTGGCGGCTGTCGTATCCGACGACGGCGCCCCGTTCCTCGCCTCCCGCCCTCTTGATGAGGTTGGCCATACCCTGTGTTGCTTGCGCGACGGTATAGATATTCATACGTCCCGGTCCCATCGCCATCGACGAGCGAAGGCCCGCCGTGCCGAATTCAAGCGTTTGCCCAAAGGCCAGCTTTTTTTCTTCCTCGGAATCAATACGGCGGATGCTCTCTTTTTCCTCTTCGGTAAGAATGGGGGAATTTAGCCATCTTTCGTATTCGGCAAGGTAATTCATAGCTTTCTCCTTATATTAAGCGTTCATAGGCTCCTGCTTCATGCAAGCTTCAAGCGCCAGCGCCAGCTGATCGGGGCAGGAGGAGGGCTTAAAGCCGCAACGGATCCCGCGGATCCGCTTGATCGCCTCTTCGGCGGGCATACCGACGACGAGCGAGGCGACCCCTTGTGTGTTGCCCGAGCAGCCACCGCGGAAGGCGACCGATTCAACGATATCGTCGTTGGTGAGCGAAACCTCGATCAGAGAAGAGCAAACGCCCTTCGTACGGTAGGATAATGTTTTCATAAACTTCTTTTTCCTTTCTTTACTTCGCTATAAAAGCCGAAGCTTGAAAAATCTTTGACAAAAAGGGTAAGATAGGTAAGCAATAAAACGAAGCTTTTTTCATCACCGCGAACGGTTACGCGGTAACCGGGTAGGGTCGCGGTCGGCAGGGTCTCGATCTTTTGAACCGAAAGAGAAAAGCAATCGATCGCCGAAAGCAGCGCCGTCGTATCCTCCCCCCGCTTCGGGAAGAAGCAAAAGCCGAAAAACTCCGCATCGCTAAGCAAGAGGGGCGCGCGCGCCAAAAGGGCAAAGACGGGCGGCTCTTCCTCCTCGGTCTCGGGGCGGATAAGCGAGGCGATCGCAAAGCCGTATTCGAAAAGAAGAGAGGAAACGCCGGGAAGCTCTTTTCCGCCCGATAAAAGCGGAAGGATCGCGTAATCGCCCAGCTCGTTTTCCAGATCGTCACATACCGCGCGAAAGCTTTGGCGCAAAAGCGGGCGCGCCATCGGCAAAAGCGGGGCAAAGCCGTCAAAGGAAAGATCCGCGTATGCGTTTTTGACGTACAGCACCCGTTTGTTCTTCGGCTTTTTTTCAACCCCTTCGGGGAAGTCGTAAAGCGTTAAGGGGCGACCGAGGCGTCCCTCAAGGGTCGAAGCAAAGCATTCGGTAAAGCCGATGCGGTCGAAGGACGATAGCTTATCCCCGAAGAAAGACAAAAAGGCGCGGTTTTCAGGGAGGGGGGATCGCGCCGCGCTCTGCCCCCCGAGGGGCGCTTCAACAAGCAAGGAGACCTCGGCAAAAAGCGGCGATAGGTCAAACGAACCCTCGCTCGGCGTAAGGCGAGAGAGCATCAGCTCGGCCGCGTCAAAAAGATGGCCGAGGCGCATTTCCACCTCGCCAAGCACCCGCGCGCCGTTTTCGGCAAGGTTGCGGCGTATGATCTCCCCAAAGGAGAGCGTTTCTTTCGGCATAGCGATAGCGGCCCTTTCGGCTCCCCTTTCCGTAAGATAAGCATATTTTTACAAAGTATATTATATAACAAAATAAAGGCAATATCAATCGCCTTTTTTTGAAAAGTGCAAAACTTTTCGCAAAATTCCCCCAAGAAGCGAGAAAAAATGGTTTTTACCTTGCGCCTTTTTTTCTTTTGTGCTATACTGGTGAGGTATCAAAACCGAAAGGAAATACGTCAATGGACATTGCGCTCACGGCTTTTTTAGCCGTTCTTACGATGCTGCTTTATGCCGTGCCCGGCTTTTTGATGATCAAGACCCGCCTCGTTGGGGAGGAGGGGATCGGGCCGCTTGTGAAGCTTCTTTTATACGTTTGTCAGCCCGCCCTTACCTATTATACCTTGATGTCGGTTCCCTATGACCCCGCTATCCTTTGGAAGATGGGGCTTGCCTTCCTCTTCACCTGTCTGATGACCGCCCTAACGCTCGGCGGCTTCTTCCTCCTCTTCCGTAAAAAGATGCAGGATGCGCGCTACCGCATCTACACGATCGCAACGGCGCTTGGAAACTACGGCTTTTTCGGGGTGCCCATTCTTAAAGCGCTTCTGCCCGAAGCGCCCGAGGCGCTTGCTTACGCCACGGTCTGCTCGATCGCCCTTAACGCCATCGGTTGGACGGTTGCTTGCTCGATCGTTTCCTTGGATACGCGCTATATCAGCGCCAAAAAGTTCTTCTTTAACCCCACGGTCGCCGCCCTTTTTGTGGTGCTTCCGCTTTTCCTTCTGCGTGTGCAATTTCCCGCTTTTTTGCATGATGGCATCTCTTTGGTGGCAGAAATGTCAACCCCACTTTGCATGATCATTATGGGGATGCGCTTGGCGCTCTCTTCGCCCCGCCATGTCTTTTTGCGCCCGATGCAATACCTGATCGTCGGCGCGAAGCAGATCCTATATCCCCTTGCCGTTTTCTTGGTTCTGCTCATTCTGCCGTTTGATAACGTCGCCAAGGCCGCCCTCTATATCTTAGCCTGCTGCCCGATCGCCAGCATGACCCTAAGCTTTGCCGAAATGCTGGGAAAGGGGCAGGAAAGCGCCGCCAGCCTCGTTCTGCTCGGCACTGCCGCAAGCGCCGTGACCCTCCCTCTTATGGTCCTTCTTCTGTGAGGGGGAACACGGTTCTCTTGTTTGAGTGAAAAAAGGAGATACGAAATTCGTATCTCCTTTTTTGCTTTTTTGGAAACAAGGTCTGCTTCGCACGGTTTCGGTACGAAGCAATGAAAATTTACTTCTTGTATCCCCAGGTGACGGGGCGATTATCCGAGTTCCAATTGCTATCCCAACCCGAAGGCTTGGACGCTGCCTCGGCATAGATTGTAAGGTGATCGCAACCATCGAACGCATAAGAGCCGATCTCGGTGACCGAAGCGGGGATCACAATGTGTGTGAGGCCGGTGCAATTCTCGAACGCACCATAGCCGATCGAGGTGACCGACGCGGGGATCGTGATGTGTGTGAGGCCGGTGCAACCGCGGAACGCCCTCTCGCCGATCGAGGTGACCGAAGCGGGGATCGTGATCGATACAAGACTGGTGCAATCCCAGAATGCCCCCTTGCCGATCTCGGTGACCGAAGCGGGGATCGTGATGCTCGTAAGGCTTTCACAACCGTCGAACGCATGAGAGCCGATCGAGGTGACCGAATTGGGGATGGTAATGCTCGTAAGGGCGGCGCAATCCGAGAACGCACCAGAGCCGATCGAGGTAACCGACGCGGGGATCACGATGCTCGTAAGGTTGCTGCAATACTTGAACGCCCATTCGCCGATCGAGGTGACCGAATTGGGGATGGTAATGTGTGTGAGGCCGGAGCACCAAGCGAACGCATACTTGCCGATCCAGGTGACCGAAGAAGGGATCTCGATGTGTGTGAGGCCGGTGCAATTCTCGAACGCACCATAGCCGATCGAGGTGACCGACGCGGGGATCGTGATGTGTGTGAGGCCGGTGCAACCGCGGAACGCCTCATAGCCGATGCCGACGATATTGCCGCGAAGCGACACAGAGGTAACGTTTTTGTCGCAACCAATCACCCATTTATCGACGTAAGAAACACCGTCTTCTATTTGAATCAGGCCGGTGCAACCATCGAACGCATCATGGCCGATCTCGGTGACCGAATGGGGGATCGCGATGCTCGTAAGGTTGCTGCAATACTTGAACGCATAAGAGCCGATTGATTGCAGTTGACTCCCTTCCTCAAAGGTGATGCTCGTAAGTTTAAAACACCAGGAGAACGCCTCATAGCCAATGCTTATGACCGACGCGGGGATCACGATGTTCGTAAGTTTATTACACCAGGAGAACGCATAAGAGCCGATGCTTGTGACGGTATCGGGAATAGTAAAGAAGGTGTTAGGCTTGCCGGGGGCGTATGAAACAAGGGCCTTTCCGTCCTGTGTATACATATACAGGTTCCCATCAATCGAGAAATAAGAAGGATTGCCTTCGGTTACCGTAATGCTCGTAAGGGCGGCGCAATCCGAGAACGCAGAAGAGCCGATCGAGGTGACCGAATTGGGGATGGTAATGTGTGTGAGGCCGGAGCAACCATCGAACGCATGAGAGGGAATTACGGTGACCGGGTAGGAGCGGCCCTTGTAAGAGATGGATGGAGGAATTACCGCTGTTTTTATATTTCGGGGTTGCTCTGCCACGGTAGCCGTTCCATTCTTGATTGCGTAGCGAATACCGTCGATCACGGTATAGATATAGCCATCATCGGCTACGTCTTTATTCTTGCAATTCCACACCACGGGGCAATACGAGGAATTCCAATCGCTATCCCAGCCGGCAGGTTTTTTTGCCGCTTCGGCATAGATTGTAAGGCTATCGCAATCATCGAACGCCCTATAGCCTATGCTTGTGACCGACGCAGGGATCGTGATGCTTGTAAGACTATAGCAATCCTCGAACGCATAAGAGCCGATGCTGACGGTATTGCCGCGAAGGGACACAGAGGTAACGTTTTTGTCGCAACCAATCACCCATTTATCGACGTAAGAAACACCGTCTTCTATTTGAATCAGATCTTTGCAACCAACGAACGCATCATCGCCGATCCAGGTGACCGATGCGGGGATCACGATGTGTGTGAGGCCGGTGCAATAGGAGAACGCATGAGAGGGAATTACGGTGACCGAAGTAGGGATCGTAACGCTCGTAAGACTATCGCAACCGGAGAACGCATGATCGTCGATCAAGGTGACCGGATAGCCCTTCCCTTTATAGGAGATAGAGGCGGGGATAACAGCGGATGTGATCGCGGTAGACTGACGCGCAACGGTGGCTTCCCCATCCTTGATCGCGTAGCGGACGCCGTCGATCACGGTATAGATATAGCCATCTGTGGCTACGTCATTGTTCTTGCAATCCCACACCACGTGGCAATTTGAGGGATTCCAATCGTCACTCCATCCCGTAGGCTTCGCAGTTGCCTCGGCATAGATTATAAGCTTGGTGCAACCCGAGAACGCATAAGAGCCGATGGCCGTGACCGAAGCGGGGATCTCAATGCTTGGTAGGCTATCGCAATTGTAGAACGCGGAATCGCCGATGTCTGTTACCGGATACGCAACACCCTTATAAGAGATGGACGTAGGGATAACAACGTTTTTGATAGCGGTAGACTGACGTGCAACGGTTGCTTTTTCTTCATCGATCGCGTAGCGGACGCCGTCGATCACGGTATAGATATAGCCATCTGTGGCTACGTC
>JAZRFI010000103.1:0-3953 GCA_045661285.1 Eubacteriales bacterium
CGGTATCTCCTGCCGCCGCATCGCCGAGGACGCCTTCGACGCGGGCGCCCACTCCGCTTACCTCGCGCACAATCATGCGAACGGGGACGTAACCCCCTCGCTTGAGGATCATTCCGCCACCGAGCAGGCGCGGGCCGCCCTAACGGGCGTTGGGGTCACACTACTGGGACATTACGTGGTCACCGCCGACGATTACCGTCTTCTTGATTGAAATGTTTTCTTTACATATATAGGATTTTTGTTTGATAAAATAGAATTTCTTCGCTATTATCTCTCTTCACGGCATCAAAGCGGCGCCGCGCCCCTCTCAAACGGGAGGGCGCGGCGCCTTCTTTCTCTTTTTTGGGCTTAGCGCGAAAAAAACAAAAAATACCGCTTTTCCCTTGCAATCGGAAATATTTTCTGTTATACTATAATTTGTGTTTGTTTATATATTTACTTTATGGAAGCAAAAAAATGCTTCAGAAAGGGAATTCTGGGATATGAAAAGCAAAATCCAAGCGCTTCGTACCGAGTTTGAGGCGCGCCTTTCGGGGGTCACGACGACCGAGGCGCTCGACGAAATTCGGGTCGCCTTTATTGGAAAGAAGGGGGCTGTCACCGATCTTTTGAAGGGGCTGCGCGAGCTTTCGGTCGAAGAAAAGAAGGAGGCCGGTCAGCTGATCAACAGCCTTAAAGAGGAGGTCGAATCGGCGCTTGCCACCGCCGGCAAGCAGCTTGCCGAGGAGGCGCTCTTGCGCGCTATTCAATCGGCTAAGCACTATAACCCCACCCTGCCGACCGGGAAGGATCAGGGCTCTTATCACCCGATCACCCTTGTTCAGCGCGAGCTGGAGGAGATCTTCTCGGGTATGGGCTTTACGGTCGAGGACTATCAGGAAATCGTAAACGATTATCAGTGCTTTGAGGCTTTGAACATCCCCAAGCATCACCCCGCACGCGATATGCAGGATACGTTTTATCTGGAAAACGGTCAGCTTTTGAAGACCCAGACCTCGGCGGCGCAAAACGCCATCATGAAGAAGTACGGCGTGCCGCTGCGCGCCATCTTCCCCGGCCGTTGCTTCCGCAACGAGGCGACCGACGCCTGCCACGAGAACACCTTCTTCCAGATGGAAGGTATGATGATCGACAAGGATATCTCGATCTCTAACCTTATTTACTTTATGAAGACGATGCTCAGCGAGGTCTTTGCGCGCCCGATCAACGTACGGCTTCGCCCCGGCTTCTTCCCGTTCACCGAACCGGGATTTGAGCTGGACATCAACTGTCTGATCTGCGGCGGTAAGGGCTGCCCCTCCTGTAAAAACAGCGGTTGGCTTGAGCTTTGCCCCTGCGGCATGATCCACCCGAACGTTCTGCGCGAGGGCGGCATTGATCCCGAGGAATACACCGGCTTTGCCTTCGGGCTTGGCCTTACCCGTCTTGCGATGATGAAATACGGCGTAAAGGATATCCGCGATTTCAACAGCGGCGACCTTTCGGCGCTTTCGCAATTCGTCAGTGAATAAGGAGGAAGCGATATGATACTGTCTATGAACTGGATCGGCGATTTCGTCGATCTTTCGGGGCTTGACAAAAAGGCCCTTATTCACCGCTTTACCCTCTCGACCGCCGAGGTCGAAGACGTGATCGTCAAGGGTGAGGATACCTACGGCGTCGTCGTTGCCAAGATCGTATCGGTTGAAGAGCATCCGAAATCGAAGAAGCTTCACCTTTTGAAGGTCGATACCGGAGACGGCGTGGTAGACTGCGTATGCGGCGCCCCCAACGTGCGCGAGGGTATGACCGTCGCCTTTGCCAAGGCGGGCGGTATGGTCGCGGGTCACCCCATTGAGGAAACGGTGGTAGCCGGTTACCCCTCCTTCGGCATGTGCTGCTCGGAATCCGAGCTTGGTATCAGTGCCGACCACTCGGGTCTTTTTGAGATCCCCGACGACGCGCCTCTCGGAACCGATCTGAAGAAGCTTTACCAGATCGACGATATTCTTTTTGAGGTTGATAACAAATCGCTTACGAACCGCCCCGACCTTTGGGGTCACTTCGGCATCGCGCGCGAATTTTCGGCCATTGCGGGCCGCCCGCTTCGCGCCCCCACGCTTGCCAACACCGAGGCTTATCACGATCTGCCCCCCGTACCGATCGAGATCTACGATAAAGAGCACGCCTTCCGCTACGTCGGCGTGAAGGTAGAGAACATCCAGATCAACACGAGCCCCGTAAATATGCGCATCCGTCTCTTCTATTGCGGCTCGCGCGCCATCAATCTTTTGGCCGACCTTACCAACTACGTAATGCTGGAGCTTGGGCAGCCGATGCACGCCTTTGATCTTCGCCGCGTGGAAAAAATCGAGGTCGCCCGCTTCTCTTCCCCCTTCACCTTCCAAACGCTTGACGGGCAGGATCGCCCGATCGACGAGAACACCCTGATGATCTGCTCGGGTAAGACCCCGGTCGCCGTAGCGGGTATTATGGGCGGGCTTGCCTCGGAGATCGAAAACGATACTACCTCGTTGCTTCTTGAAAGCGCTTGCTTTGACGGCGTCTCTATCCGTAAGACCTCCTCGCGCCTTGGGCTTCGTACCGACGCCAGCATGCGCTACGAGAAGATGCTGGATCCCGAGCTGTGCCTTGTCGCCACTGCCCGTTTCTTGGCGCTTTTGTTCGAGATCGACCCCGGCGCCTGCGTGATCAGCGCCGTGACCGACAACTACGTGTATCATTATCCTACCATCACGCTTTCGATCGACAAGGCGTACGTTGACCGTTATACCGGTATCGATATCTCGGCCGACCGCATCGCCGAAACGCTTTCGGCGCTCGGCTTCGGGCTTGTCCGCAAGGGTGACAGCTTCACGGTTACGGTTCCCTCGCACCGCGCGACCAAGGACGTGACCATCAAGGCCGACCTGATCGAAGAAATCACCCGTATCTACGGCTACGATAACTTCGAGATCTTCACCGCAAAAAGCAAGCTGACCCCGGTTCGCTGCGAGGTCTCGGCGAGCGACGACCGCCGCGCCAAGGATCTGCTTGTGAACCGCTATGCGATGCACGAGGTACATTCCTATATCTGGTACGACGCCCCCAAATGCCGAGAGCTGGGCATCATCCCGGATGAAAACGTAAAGATCATCAATCCCCAGACCCCCGATACCGCGACGCTTCGCAGCACGATGATCCCCTCGCTTCTCCGCTTCCTTTCCGAAAACCGCGGCAAGGCCGAAAGCTACGGCTTCTTTGAGATCGGCCGTGTAGTAAAGGGTCTTCGCAAGGACGGCGATTGCAACGAGCGCAAAACGCTGGGCATTGCCTATTACAGTCGCGAAATGAGCGAGGAAGCGGCCTTCCTGCGCGTACGTGATATGGTAGTCGACCTCTTCCGCTCGTTAAAGCATAAGGAGGTTGAATTCCTGCCTACCTCTGCCTCGCAAAGTTACGAGCATCCCGTGAATACCTTCACGATCGGTAACGGGCAAAGCTTCGTCGGCCGCATCTCGGTTCCGCATCCGACGGTTTTGGAAAAGATCGACAAGAAGGCGGGCATCGCCTTTGCCGAGATTGATATGGACAGCTTCTCCGCGATCGAAGCCGCGCCCATTTGCTACCGCGAGCATTCGCGCTTCCCCGGTATTGACATTGACCTTTCCTTCCGCGTTTCCTCGCTTGGCAACGTCGTCTTCTCGAAGCTGCAAAAGGCGGCAATGGCGGCGGGCGGCGAGCTTTTGCAATCGGTAAGCCTTGCCGACCTTTACGAGCGCGAGGACGGGGCCACCGTAACGCTTCGCCTTTCCTTCCTCTCGCCCGAGCGTACGCTGACGAAGGCCGAGGTCGGCCCGGCACAGGATGCGGTTATTTCCGCCCTTGCCCCCTTCGGTCTTGCCTTTGAGGCGATCTGATCGCTTATCCCTTATATTATAAAGGAAGAACGGCGCCCTGCCAAAAGCAGGGCG
>JAZRFI010000104.1:0-3173 GCA_045661285.1 Eubacteriales bacterium
ACCTTCCCGATGATCAGCCCCATGATCCTCGTCAACGCGATTTACACGATCATCGACTCGTTTACCAGTAAATCAAACGTGGTTATGTCCTACATCGCCGAAAAGGGCGATATGGGCGGAAGCCTTCCGACGGCTATGTCCTGGATCTACTTCTTAACGATCATGTTGATTATCGGTGTTGCGGTAGGTCTTATATCGTCGTTCGTGTTCTATCAAAAGAGAGATTAAGGAGGTGGAAATATGAATACAGAAGCCAATTCGGCGGCTAAGGTTACAAAAGTAACGAAAAACCGCATTCACGTTGACTACGAAGGCAAAATGTCTTTGCGGCAACGTTTAAAGCTGAAGATCTTTTCCACCTACTTCTTAACGCAGGTCGTAGGCAAGATCTTTCGCTTCGTTCTGATGCTTGGCATCTCCTTCGTTATCCTTTTTCCCTTCTTTTCGAAGATCGCCGGCTCCTTTATGGGTATGGAAGACTTCGTTGACGTTACGGTCCGTATCGTTCCGAAGAACTTCACCTTTGATACCTATAAAGCCATATTCGTAGAGAATAACTATCTTGACGCCTTCCTTAACACCACGCTCCTTTCGGTTTCCTCGGCCGTCTTACAGACCTTCGTTTGCTGTATGATCGGTTACGGCCTTGCGAAATTCAAATTCAAGGGCCGTGGGTTGGTGCTGGTTCTCGTTATTCTTACGATGATCATCCCGCACGAGACCCTGCGTCTTTCCTTCACCGCGCACTTCCGTTCCTTCGATATCGGCGGTCTTGCGACCATTACCGACAGCGAAACCGGAAAACGTCTTATCCCCGGTCTTTTGCAGATATTCGGGGTAGACGTACAAGAGCTGCGGCTTTTGGATACCTTCTGGCCGATCCTTTTGATTTCGGCCACGGGTCTTGCGTTCAAGAACGGTCTTTATATCTTTATGCTTCGCCAGTTCTTCAACGGTGTTCCCGATGAGCTGGAGGAATCCGCGTACGTAGACGGTTCGGGCGTTATGCATACCTTCTTCACCATCATCCTTCCCCTTTCGGTCCCGATGATGATTACGGTATTCCTCTTCGCCTTCTCGTGGCAGTGGACCGATGAATTCTACACCGGTCTCTTTATGCCCGACGCCGCCGGCGAATGGACGCTTATGAGCGATATCATCAAGATTCCCACGTCGCTTGTCACCAACTACGCGGGGCAAAGCCTGTTCTATACCGCCATACGAAATACGGCCGGTATTATGATCATCTTCCCGCTGGTTATCGTATACCTGTTCTGCCAGAAATACCTCGTTCAGGGTATCGAGCGCTCGGGTATCGTCGGTTAACCCCTATTCAAAAAAGCACGGCGCTTCGGCACCGTGCTTTTTCTTCTTATGAAAAAGAAAGGCCCTGAGGGGGAACCGCAGGGCCGCTTTTTTAATTTTGCTTTCTTACGTTGATATGCTCATCGTTAAACTGATAAAAGGGGCAGCGCTGGTTGGTGGAAAAGGAATAGCGGGCCATTTCGTCTTCATCGGGCATTCTTTCACAGTAGTTCGCCATGAAGTCCTCATCATACGCGTGATACAAGCAGCTTTCACACGAAGGGGGGAACTTTTTGATTTTTTTCTCCATAATGATGCCTCCTTATCCAATACTTGAAGGGGGTCCCTTCATTTTTAGTATAGCATATTTTGCCGTGTTTTGCAAGTAGTGAGGAAAAACGATTGACAAAGCCCTCCAATTGGCGGTATAATAAAGGCGAAACAAAGAAAAGAAAGCGAGAAAAAGCATGCATACCTGTTGCGTTTGCCTTCATAAATTCGAAGGGGAAGAGCCCCCGATCCTGATGCCGGACGAGCAAGGGAGAGAGCTGGTTCTTTGTCCCGATTGCGCCCCCCTCGTCGAAGCGGTGGCCGGTACCCCCGATGGGGAAGAGAGAAGCGCCGCCATCAAAGAGCTTTCGGCGATCGACGTAAAGAATACCTGGGTTTTAGAAGAGCTTGCGCGTCTTATCAATCGAGAGGATGCGCCCCCCGTCTTGGAGGAAGAGGCGCTTCTTGCCGACCGAGAAGAAGCCCCCGCGGTGCCGCCCCTTATTACGAAAAGCGGTGCGGATCTTTCGCTTTGGCTGGGTCTTTCGTGCCTTGCCGCCGCCCTTATTCTTTTTATTATATTAAAGGTCGTGTAAGATATGGAACAGAAAAAGCTGGATCGGATCAATGAGTTGGCTCGCCTTTCCAAGGAAAGGGCGCTTTCTGAAGATGAAAAAAATGAGCAGGCCGCCCTGCGCCGCGAATATATCGTCGCCTTTCGCGCTTCTTTGCGCGGTACGCTGGATAATACGGTTATCGAACGGCCGGACGGTAGCCGCGAAAAGCTGAAAAAGAGCTGACCGATAAAGGGTTTTGCGCCCCCAAGGGGTGATACGTTGCTTTCCTTCGTATCACCTCTTTTCTTTTTCGAAAAAGCTGACTTTTCAAAGCGTTTTTTTTGCCGAAAAACCTTGACTTATTTTTGATTGTATGGTATTATACTTGTATAATTGTATACAATTTGGAGGTTACTATGGTCAAGAAGAATCCAAAAACCAATTTGCTTGAAATTTCGCAGTACAAATATTCGCTTCAGGATATTCCCGAGCCGAAGCTGTACCGTGAGATCTACGATTATAAGAACGTACCGATGATCGCCTTTAACCATCGCCGCGTTCCCGAAAATATGCCCGATGAGATCTGGATCACCGACACCACCTTCCGTGACGGGCAGCAATCGAGAGAGCCCTATACCCCCAAGCAGATCGAGGATATCTATAAGCTGGAGGCGCGGCTTGGCGGCCCCAACGGCATCATTCGCCAAAGCGAGTTCTTCGTTTATACCAAAAAGGATCGTGAGGCGGTCGAGCGCTGCCTTTCGCTTGGCTATAAGTTCCCCGAGATCACGACGTGGATTCGCGCGAAGAAGGAAGACTTTGCACTCGTTCGCGACATCGGGATCAAGGAATCGGGTATCTTGGTCAGCTGTTCTGACTATCACATTTTCAAGAAGCTGAACATGACCCGTCAACAGGCGTTCGATCACTACCTGGGTGTGGTAAAAGATGCGTTCGATGCAGGGATTTCGCCTAGATGCCATTTGGAAGACTTGACGAGAGCGGACTTGTACGGCTTTGTCGTACCGTTTGTGAACGAGC
>JAZRFI010000105.1:0-3171 GCA_045661285.1 Eubacteriales bacterium
GCTTCAAGCTAAGCCTGCCGATGAACCGAAGATCCCCCGATGTGTTATGATGAAAAGATCTGTCGATCAAATTCAAAGCACGTCGGGGGATTTTATTTATGAAGAAAGATAACGGGAGAAGCACTTGAAAAAAACGGTATAACGTGGTATAGTATACTTGTTTGGACCGCCACTAAGAAAAGGAGATCTTTTTATGGAAGGCTGCATGAAGAAGGCACAATTTGAATACCGTGCGGAGGAGGGGCAAAACCCGTATATCGGCTTTACGTCCTTTCAGCATTATCGCGGGGAGAAGCTGTATTCGGATATCGTGGTAAAGCCCGAAAATAAAATGACCGAGACCGAGCGTGTGGAATGCTATCCCATCTCACCCGAAGGCGGGAGAGGACGGCGTATTAACGGTGGAGGACGAGGTCGTAGCCAAATCGGCGGATTTTGAAAAGCGCTTTCCACTACGTTCTTTGCCGCCAGGGCCTTTTCCGGGGGCTTTGGTGCCTTGATCCCGAGGAAAAAATGTCGGTGGGGCAGCGCGAGGAGATCGAGCGCGTTTATCGCGCCTATCCGCATCTGCATGACGATGACTTCGTAAAAGAAAATCTTGCCAGGTGGCTTTCTGATTAAGACGCCCCCTTCCCTACCAATAAAACGATCTGCTTATAAAGGAGACACAACATGGAAAACAAGCTTTTTGGAAAAAAGATCCTCTTTGACGGTGACTCTATTTGCTACGGCGGCGTGAAGCACGGTAACTGGGCCACGCGTATTGCCAAGCGCTTTTCGGCGGTTTGCCCCTGCTACGCGGCGGGTGGCGCAACCATCACCGAGCATCCCCCGCTTCATCAAGGGACCATCGAGCGACATTCGGTAAGCGCTACGCTTGAGCGTATGCACGCCGAGCATCCCGATGCCGATTATATTATTTTGGAGGGCGGCACGAACGACGCCGACCTTCTCGGAAACGCGGCGGCGGGAGAAGAAAGCCGCATTGGAAGCGTTATCCCCTTTGATTTCAGCGGCAACTATGACCGCGACACCTTCTCGGGCGCCCTTGAAAGCCTCTTTTACCGCGCCACGCAGCTGTGGCCCCATAAAAAGATCGGCTTTATCGTGGCCCAGAAGATGGGAAGAAGCGAGGGGACCTTTAACAACCGCCGCCACTACTTTGAGGCCGCCATTGCCATTTGCCGCAAATGGGGAATTCCCTACATCGACCTTTGGGAGGGCTCTTACCTCAACCCGAATCTGCCTTGGATGTACGACCCCACTCACACGGCCGAGGAAAACCGCGTGATCAACACCGGCTATTATTCCGACGGACAGCACCTGACGGCGCGCGGCTATGACGTAACGGCCGAGCTGATCGGCAATTGGATCTTGACGCTGTAAGAAATTGATTGAAAAGAAAAAAGGGCTTCAAATGAAGCCCTTTTTCTATATATTGGGATTTTTTATGCCCGTACCCGCTTGCCCTTTTTACATTGTAAGGGTTACGATGGGAGAGGCGTCTCGGATCAGCTGATAGATGGTGTGATCGGCGCGCTTTTCTTTCTCAATCAAGCGGCCGCCGACGATCTTTTTCGGCATTTTTCTCTCACGAAGAGAAACGAAAAACGAATCCTTAACGGCGTCGGTACGGATCTCGTCTACCTTGGAAAGATCGAAGCGATAGCCACCGTCTATCCGATCAAGCGTTGCAAACTCGGCGTACACCGCTTGCGAGGCCGAATCCTCGTTATCCTCGGCCAGCATAACGCCGAAGGGCGAGGTAACGCGGCGGAAATAGTCGATCCAGGCGGGCACGTACTCGAAATTCTTTTCACGCTGGTATTGAATAAAGTTGGTCAAATGCCCGCAAATATTCGGACGGAAGCCGGGGCGCGGGCCGTATTCGAAGCAGTTGTGCAGAATCGAGGGATCGACAGCGCAAGCGTTCCAGGGCAAAAAGCCGCCCAGTACCGCGCTTAAATAGACCATACCCTCATGCACCTCAACCACCTCGGGCCAGCCCGCCCACTCCCAAACGCGGATGCCGTAGCGGTGCGCTACCCGCGCGATCTCCAGGTTATAAGGGCTGGAGGGAACGCCGATCCCGCCGCTGGGGGTCTGCCAGGTACGGATCTTCTTTTTAAAGCCCCAATCGTCGTAAATAGCGTAAAAAAGCTCGAAGACCTCCTCCAGCTGCGCGGTGGGCAGGGCGCGACGAAAGCTTTCGCCGCGTTCGTTTTTCTCGATAAAGGGATAAATGCAGCAGCACGTAGTTATCCTACCGTTTTCATAATAGCCGTGCGTGGGCGTATGCATCCCATATTCGAGGTTTTCGCTGTTCTCAAGCGCCGAAAAATAGGCCTCGGTAAACGCCATATCCAATTTGGAGGCCGCATCCCATTCGCCCGTCCCCCAGGTAAGATAGGGGGCTTTACGCAAGCGGTTGTTCTTATCCCATTCGCCAAGCACGATGTCGCAAAGGATCTTAACGCCAAGCCCCTTGGCGATCTTTTGCAGAACCAGAACGTCATCGGGATGATGGCGGCGCGGTAAAGCCGAACGGGCGGGCTCGCCAAAGAAGCGGCGGTCCTCCCCCTCATGCCAGCCCACGTCGTCTACGCAAATGCTTACCCCCAAAGGGATCTTTATATTTTCCATACGTATACTCCTTTTTTAAAAAGCGCTTTTTTACCTTTTACTGATAGTATAGCACCGTCCTTTACGCTTGTCAAGAAAAACCTAAAACCCAAAAGGGGCCGTATCTTTTTTGGCGGTACGGCCCCTTTGAGTAAGGGATACGGAACGATCAAAGATCGTACATCGTAAGGTATTTCTTGGTGTTTTCGATCATCTCGTCGAAAAGCTTACGGGAGGTAGGCATATCAAGCGTGTTTTGGGGATCGTTGATAAAGGCCTCGAAGGCGAGTGAGAGATCCCGCTTTTGCACCGCCTCAACTATCATCTGCTGATTGGCGACGATCCGCTCGGTCAAGCCCAAAATGGCGGGAGGCATCTCGCCCGCGAACATCGGAACGAGGCGCCCGCCTACCGAAATGCCCTACCGGCCGTATTTTACGGCTCTTCCATCACGCAGGGCGGCTGCGCCTCCCGCCCCGGAACCTGCTATCAAGCGCCGCTTTCTCGCCGCTTTGACCTGGATTATATCAACCTCGGCTTTTCGGGTAA
>JAZRFI010000106.1:0-4955 GCA_045661285.1 Eubacteriales bacterium
CATATCGACGAGCAGGTAAGCCCCCACCTCGTCGGCGAACTCGCGGAACTTTTGTATGTCGATCAAGCGCGGATACGCGCTGGCGCCCGCCAAGATCAGCTTCGGGCGATGCTCCTTCGCTAAGCGGCGAACCTCCTCGTAGTTGATGCGGTGCGTTTCGGCATCGACCCCGTAGGGGACGATGTTGAAGTATTTACCCGAAATATTGACCGGCGAGCCGTGGGAAAGATGCCCACCCTCGGAAAGGTTCATCGAAAGAACCGTATCGCCGGGGGAAAGCAGGGCAAAGAAAACGGCAAGGTTGGCATTGGCGCCGCTGTGGGGCTGGACGTTGGCATGCTCGGCCCCGAAAAGGGCGCAGGCGCGCTGCCGTGCGATCTCTTCTACCTCGTCGACGTGGACGCAGCCGCCGTAGTAGCGCTTGCCGGGATACCCCTCGGCATATTTATTGGTAAGAACGCCGCCCGCGGCAAGAAGTACCGCCTCGGAAACGATATTCTCAGAGGCGATCAGCTCAATGTTATGCTGCTGGCGAAGCAGCTCACGGTTCGAGGCCTCAAAAACCTCGCTGTCAAAGGAAGAAAGCTTATCGAAAAACATATTTTTTCTCCTGTATTTTAATATCGATGTTATTATAACACACCCCTCTTTGAGTGTCAACCGAAAAAACGGCGGTTTATGAAAAAAGAAGATCCCAACAAAAAACCGGCGTCTGTGTTCCATGCACGGCGTTGCCGTGATGCCATACGTGCTGTTGGCACGATTCCATACCAAGGCCGACAGCCTTGGATTTTCACCGTAGGGGCGACCATTGGTCGTCCGTTTTTGATATTATTATTTTGGACGGCCAATGGCCGCCTTGACATTTTATTTATAATATGGTAAAGTGGGGGTGCAACACAATCGAATATTTTCACTTACGGGTGTATTATGCCTTTTTAGTGCTTCCGTTCTTTTTCGTACCCGTGAGTGAGAAAAGGATTGTGTTGCAGCAATACGGACGTACTTTTTTGGGGGGTGCGCTCGCTTTGCGGGCGCATTTTTTGTTTTTCCCCAAGCAACGAAAAAGGAGAAAAAATATGAAAAAGGCTTTTTTGTTTTTAGCCGTCTTTGCGCTGTCCTTGCTCGCGCTTACGGGCTGCGAGTTCTCTATGCCGGGGGGCTTTCCCATTTTCCAAATAACGACCGCACCCGTCACCACGACGACGCCCGTCACCACGACGACGCCTGTCACCACGACGACTCCCGTGACCACGACGACGCCTGTGACCACGACGAAGCCCGTGACCACGACGAAGCCCGTCACTACGACGACGCTTGTCACCACGACGATGCCCGTCACCACGACGGTACCCGTGACGACTGCCCCCACCCCGCCTGTTAGTAATATCGGCACCGAAGGTCTTGTCTTTGAGTTAAACCCAGTCACGGACGGCTATACCGTTTCCGATTATAGAGGGAAGGAAACAGTTGTCATCATTCCTTCTCTTTACGAAGGGAAGCCCGTCCTTTCAATCGGCTTTCAAGCGTTCTTTGCTTGCACCGATCTTACAAGCATCACGATTCCCGACTCGGTCACCTCGATCGAAGAGTATGCGTTCGGGAATTGCGACAGCCTGACACAAATTGAAATTCCCGACTCGGTCATCACGATCGAAGAGTATGCGTTCTGTTTTTGTGACCACCTTATGAGTGTGACCTTTAAAGAGGGAAGCAAACTGATCGCTATCGGCAAGGAAGCGTTCTATGGTTGCGCCAGCCTGACACAAATTGAAATTCCCGACTCGGTCACTTCTATCGGCAAGGATGCGTTCTATGATTGCGCCAGCCTGGAAAGAATCACGATCTCCGCCTCGGTCACCTCGATTGGCGATAGGGCTTTCACTTCTTGCCGCAGCCTGGTAAGCATTACGGTAGCCGAAGAAAACACGGCCTATTGTTCGATCGACGGAAACCTGTATAGCAAGGGCGGGAAAACGCTGATCCAATACGCGACCGGAAAGACCAAAACAAGCTTTACTATACCCAATACGGTCACCTCGATCGACAAGTTGGCGTTCTGTGATTGCGACAGCCTTGAGCGTATCACCTTTGAAGAGGGAAGCCAACTGCTCTTGATCAGCGGTAGGGCGTTCTCTGAATGCAAAAACCTGGCATACATCGGGATCCCCGCGTCGGTCACCTCGATTGGCAATTATGCGTTCGATTCTTGCGGCAGCCTTGCGAGTATCACCTTTGAAGAGGGAAGCCGGCTGACCTCGATCGGCGAGAGTGCGTTCTGGAATTGCGACAGCCTGACACAAATTGGAATTCCCGGCTCGGTCACCTCTATCGGCAATAGGGCGTTCTATGATTGCAGCCGCCTTGCGAGTATCACCTTTGAAGAGGGAAGCCGACTGACCTCGATCGGCTCTTATGCGTTTTATAATTGCGACAGCCTGACACAAATTGGAATTCCCGACTCGGTCACCACGATCGGCGAGTGTGCGTTCTATGATTGCGACAGCCTGCAATCCATCGAAAGCCCCGCGTCGCTCATCTCGATCGGCATGGATGCGTTCTATGGTTGCGCCGTCCTGACACGCATTGAACTCTCTTCTTCTGTCGCCTCGATCGGCGATAGGGCGTTCTATGGGTGCAAGAAACTTACGATTTACGCGGAGGCGGCCGAGAAGCCTTCGGGCTGGAGTAGTGTTTGGAATGCTTCCTACCGCCCCGTTGTGTGGGGATACAAGAGCGGTTCGTAGGCGAGCCGAACGGAAAAGAAACCCAAAAGGCCAAGGGAAGGCACAGGGCCTTCCCTTGGAATAGGGGCAAGCAAACGCTCGCCCCTTTTTCTTATTTTATAAGAAAAGACGTGCTTTTTGTACAAAACGACGAAGGGGTGCGGCTAACTGTTGAAGAAAGGCCTGAAAAAAGCCGAGGGAATTTGTATAAATTCCCTATTTTTTTGTGGGAAAGGGACATTTTGTCTTGACTTTTTCCCGCTTTATGGTATACTGGGGGCGAAGAGAAAAAACCCGAAAAACCCTTATGTTTTGCCGTTTTTACGGAGGTTTTTGGTATGGTTACGATCGATACTTTGTCGGATAAGGCGAAGGCGCTTTGCATAGAGGCGGGAATTGACCCCGCCGCCTTTTACGCCGTTCTTTTTCTTGATCAAGACGAAAAGGGCGAGGCGGGCGAGCGATATCTTGCGATCGATGCCGAGGGAGGGCTTCTCTATCGTATCGGAGAAAAAATCGAAAGCTTTACGCTGTCACACTACAAGCAGCCGCGAAGCGAATCCTATCTTTCCTGCAATCGCCTTTTGGCGACCAAGGAGGAGGGGGGCTCCCCCTTTACGGTTTCGTTCGGGTTTTGCACCAACGCTTGCAGGGGGCAGCTTTTTCTTTTCCTTTCCGCTTGGGAGGCCTATCTTCGCGGTGAGCCGCTGAACGGGGAAGAGGAGATCCTTCATAAGGCGCCCCCGAAAAAGGAGCCGCCGCAAACGCTTGGCATTCTTGCGCGCGTTTTTTCCTATTTTAAGCCGCATGGGTCGATAGTGTTTTTGATCCTTCTTTTTTTAGTCATCGAGGTCGCGATCGACCTTGTGCGCCCCTATCTTTCCGGTCAGATCCTTTTCGACCGCATCATCGCCGCCAACGGGGAAAATCACGAGCTTGGCGCCCTTTTGCTTTGTTTGAGTACGATCGTTGCGCTCGGCTTTCTTCGCTATGGGGCGATCATCGCGAGAAACCTGATCGCTACGCATATGTCGCTGCGTGTCACCCAAAAGATCCGCGGGCAGCTCTTCGATGCGGTGATGGATCAGTCGTACGCCTATTTCGGGCGGCAATCGGGTAGCCAGATCGCGCATCTTATCGGCTATGACGTTTCGCAGATCCAACAGTTTTTCGGCTCGCAGACTATGTCGCTCTTTATTTACGTAGTCGAGTTTTTGGTGGTCGGCGTGGTTTTGTTCGTAATGAATTGGCAGCTAAGCCTTCTCGTTTTGGTGCCGATCCCCCTGATCGTTCTTATTTACAGGCGCGCCTTTCCCTTGATGCAACGCATGAATAACGCCTCCTTCCGTGAAAACCGCGCGGTTTCGGCGCATATCAACAATTCGCTGGACGGCATTCGCGTGGTAAAGGCCTTTGCGAAGGAAGAGGAGGAGGGGCGCCTTTTGCAAGCGCGCATGGAGCGGCTGTACCGCGTGACGCTTCGCTCCAACCTTCTGAGCGCGGTGGTGCCGATGCTGGTCACGCTTCTGATCTATCTTGCGCGGGAAACCGTCTTTGGCCTTGGCGGCAGCTTGGTTATGGGCGGCACGCTCACCTACGGGCAGTTTTCGACCTACCTTGGGTATATCGGTATGGTCTTTGCCCCGCTTCAGTTCTTTTCGACCTATACGAGCCTTGTCGGCTCGACCGCCGAAAGCGCGCGCCGCATGATCGCGCTTCTTGACGCGACGCCCGACGTGCGCGAGAGCGAAAGCCCGATCTCGCTTCCCGCTCTTCGGGGGGATATAAGCTTTCAAAACGTTTCCTTCCATTATACCGAGAACCGCCCCATTTTGAAGAGCCTTTCCTTTGATATCAAGGCGGGAGAGCATATCGGGCTTGTGGGGCGCACGGGCTGCGGCAAATCCACGCTTGCCAATCTGATCGGCCGTATGTACGACGTCGTTAGCGGGCGGATCCTGATTGACGGGGTAGACGTACGCGAGCTATCCTTTGATACACTGCGTAAAAACCTTGCGATCGTTTCGCAGGAGATCTTTCTTTTCCAAGGCACCGTGCGGGAAAACCTTTGCTTCGGGCGACAGACGGCCACCGACGAAGAGGTGGTCGCCGCCGCCAAAATGGCGGGCGCCCACGATTTTATTATGGCGATGCCCCTTGGATACGATACCAAGATCGGCAACGGAAAGCGGATGCTTTCGGGGGGAGAAAGGCAGCGTATTTCGATCG
>JAZRFI010000107.1:0-8831 GCA_045661285.1 Eubacteriales bacterium
AAGATAGGGAAGGGCGTTGGGAAGGCGGCAAAGCAGAAATTGCTTCGCGCGCGAAAAACGGTAGAGCACGGCAACCTCCAAAAGCGCGGGATCGGCCGCCCGAAGCCCCGCAAGCAGATTATCGGCTACCATCGGTAGGACCATAAGGGCGGCGATTACGATCGGTAAAACGCGGCTGCCCGTAAAGCACCAGACAAGTAGGACGAAGGAGGCGACGGGGGTAGCCCTGATCACCACCAAAAGCGGGTGAAAGAACGTATGCGCCACGCTTGAAAAATAGGAAAGAAGCGCGATGAGGATCCCCGCCGCTGCCCCCAAAAGAAGACCGAGCAGCACCCGAAGCAGGGAATAGGCGATCGAGCTGAAAAAGAGCTGCCGCGCCTCTTCGGTTTTAAAAAAGCCGAAGAACGCGCGAAGGATCTTATCGGGGGTGGGGAGCAAAAGGGGATTGTCGATAAGGGCGGCAATCCCCCAAAAAAGCCCAACGAAAACGCAAAGGGCAAACCCGATCCGCAGGGCGGCCTTTCCCGTCTTACGGGATATAATAGAATGCATCGGTAGGAAGGGCGCCACCGACCGACTGAGGATTGGCGGCGTAAAGGATCTCGTAGAAGGCGGTAAGGGCGGCTTTCATCTCGGCACCGTCAAGATACGAAAGGCTGCATTTCGGCAGGGCGGCCTTGGCGATCGGCAGCTTCGGGATGATTCCCTTTTCGACCACGAGGGCGGCGGCCGCGTCAAGCGTTTCGGGCGCGCTCATATATTCAATAGAAGCCTTGTAGGAATTCAGAAATTCGGCAACGGCCAAGGGATGCTCCTCGCAGAATTTCGCGTTGGCAACCAAGCAGCCCTGGGGGATCGGGGTGTCCTCGATCTTATCCCATTCGGCCGAAAGATCGATCGGAACGCTAAGGCTGATGCCTTGCTGGGTGGCCTGCATTTGGACCACCGTTACCTTCGGCTGGGGCAGAACGGCGATTTGGATATCGGCAAATTCCCCTTCGTTGGATAAAAGGGCGGTCGCCAGCTCGTCAGCCGTCATACCGACGTGGACGTTTGCTTCAATGTTGTTTTCGTCCAGAATGTGCTGGAAGATATATTGGGGATTCTGCCCGGGCATCGGAACGTAAATATCCTTGCCGGCAAGATCGGCAAGCGAATTGACCGTGCCCGTGCGGTCAAGCACGTAAAGAACGCCGAGGGTATTCAGCGCCAGTACCTTGATCTTGCCGTTCGTGCGGTTCGAATAGATAGCGGCGGCGTTGGTCGGCAAAGCGGCCATGGTAACCGCGCCCGAGGCAAGATCGCTGACTAAGGTATCGGGGGCGGTTCCGTACAATTCAAAGGTATAGCGGGGGTCAGCGTTCGCCCACAGCTTGGCGGCGCCCATACCGGTGGTTCCCGACAAAAGGCCTACCTTGATGGGAGTGTTATCCGGCCCGCCCGCCGTCGTCGTCGTGCCCTGCGGATTTAAAAAATCGCAGGAGGTAACGGTGGGGAGCAGGAGAAGAAGTGTGAGTAAAATGCAAAGTAACTTTTTCATAATCGTGCCTTTCATTGTTTTTCATTCAATATTTTTTCTAATTCTTTTTCGTTTGCAATTTCGATCCGATCGCGGGAAACCTTGATGATCCTTCGCTCTTCCAAGCTGTCAAGAACCCGATAAAGCGAGGCTCTTCCAAGGCCCAAGACCGAGGAAAGCGCGGTCTTTTGGACCCGAATCACGGAGGAGTTTTTCCTGTTATGAAGCAGGAAGGCGGCCACCTTTTCTTCGGTGCTTCGACCCGCCAGAACGTCAAGACGGCGGTTTAAAAAACGGATCTTTTCGGAAAGGTAAGCGACGTAAGCCTTCGCAAGGGGCGGGAAGGTGGCCAGCAATTCTTCCACCGCCGCTTGCCCGATAAGAAGCAAGACCCCGTCGGTCGTCGCCGTGACGTTGGTAGCGAAAAGCGAATCACCGCCAAAAAGCGCCGAGGCGCCGAAAAGATCCCCGCTCTTCAGGGTGTTCAGCGTGACCGCGTGCCGCTCGCCCGCGCGACTTACCGTCGCTTCCCCTTTCTCGATATACCCAAGGTAAGGGAAGGGAGACCCGACCCCCACCAGCACCTCGCCCGCCGAAAAGCTGACCGCCGAGGGGTTTGCCGTTTTCAGCGCTTTTGCGCGCTCCTCTTTGGAAAGGGGGGCGAACAGAAAGCAACGGCCAAGGCCGCGAAGCATCGCTTCGTCGGATACTGTACAGTCTTTTCTTTCGTGCAGCAGAAGATCACCTCTTTTTAAATGTCTCATTTGAGACAATTATAAACCATATTCACCAAAATGTCAAGATAAAATCTGTAAAAACGTACGAAAAAACGCTTTTTGCGCCGTTCCTCGTTTTTCCTTCCTTTTCCTCTTGCTTTTGCTTCTTATTTATGATAAAATATTATATATTGTTTCTTAAATTTATTTGCAAAAGGAGAATATTATGGGCTTTTTGCTTTCGGTAACCGATGCGGCGCGTTCCAATTTGCTGCTGGATATTTTTCATTTTCTTAAGCAGGAGATCCTCCTTATGAATCCCGGGGATATCATTCGGAGCGTTGTGGATATTCTGCTCGTCACCTTCGTTTTATACGTTGCCATTCGCTTTTTATGGGATCGGCGCGCGGGCAAGCTTTTGCTGGGTCTTACCGTATGGCTTGTCGCCCTTCTCCTTTCGCGGCTTTTCCGCTTGTTCGCCTTTGGCGCGATCTTAGAGGCGATCACCCAAGCGGGGATCTTGGTGTTGGCGATCATTTTCCAGCCCGAGCTGCGAGACGCCCTCGAGACGATCGGCGGCGTGCCCTTTAAAAATATCAAGAACCTTTCGTCCGATACCAAAAACGAGCACGTGGTCGAGGGGATCAACGCGATCTGCGAGGCCGCGACCGATATGTCGCGCACCAAGACCGGCGCCCTTATCGTGATCGAACGCTCAACCAAGCTTGGCGATATCATTCGCTCGGGCGTACACGTAGACGCGCACCTTTCGCCCTACACGCTTCGCAGCATCTTTTTCCCGAATTCACCGCTTCACGACGGGGCGGTGGTCATCCGCAATATGCGTATCGGCTCGGCGGGGTGCCTGTTGCCTCTTACCCGCCGCCAGGATATTGACCCCAATCTCGGCACGCGCCATCGCGCCGCCCTCGGTATGAGCGAGTCGTGCGATGCAGTCATCGTCGTGGTATCTGAGGAGACGGGGACTATTTCGGTGGCCTATAACCGTACCTTAACGCGCGATTTCACCTCGCAGACCCTTAAGCTGCGCCTTTCCGAGATCCTTTTGAGCACCGCGGAGACCGGCGGCGTATTTACGGAGGAAAAAACCGATGAAAAAGAATGAACAAAATAACGAGCGTCGCTTTCACCTTAACGTCTGGCTTCTTCTCTCTTGCCTCGCGCTCTCGATCCTGATTTGGGCGGCAACCCTTTATATCGAGGATCCGCACGGGCTTCGCGCGAATGAAAGCGCGGCGGTTGACTTCGTTTTAGCGGAGGAAATCCTTTGACCTTTTTAATCCACAACCTTTCGGTTGCGCCGGGAACCGAGAAAGAGACCCTTTTTGCTTTGGCGAAGAAAAAGATGAAGGGGCTTTTCTCTCTGCCCGCAGACGCCGCTTTTTCGATCTACCGAAAGAGCATTGACGCCCGCAAAAAAGAGGACGTGCGTCTTGTATACACAATCGCCGTATCGGGTAGCTTCACCGACAAAGAGTGTGAAAAGCTTCTTCGCTTCGGTCTTGTCCGTCTTACAGAAGAAAAGCCTACCGTTTTGCGTGGGGAAGAGAAGCTTTTGGGGCGGCCGATCGTAGTGGGCGCAGGGCCCGCGGGGCTCTTTGCCGCCTTGCTTCTTGCCGAAGCGGGGTATGCGCCCCTTTTGATCGAACGCGGAGGAAGCGTGCGTGAGCGCGCCGAGGCAAACCTGCGTTTTTTGCAAACGCGAAGATTAGATACCGAATGTAATATCCAGTTCGGCGCCGGTGGCGCCGGTACTTTTTCGGACGGAAAGCTGGTAACGAGGGTAAACGATCCCCTTACCGCTTACGTTCTTTCCCGTTTTGCCGAATTCGGGGCGCCCGCCTCGATTTTAACCGAGGCCAAGCCCCATATCGGCACCGATTATCTTTGCCGAATGGTCGATTCGATGCTGGAAAGGATCCAAGCGGCAGGGGGCGAGGTTTTGTTTCATACCCGCCTTTTGCGGCCGCTTATCAAGGGGGGCAAGGTCTACGCCGCCCTGACCGATAAGGGCGAGATCCCTTGCGGCGCTTTGCTTTTGGCGATCGGTCACAGCGCGCGGGATACCTATGAAAATTTGTTGGAGGACGGGCTTTCTTTAGAGCCGAAGCCCTTTTCGGTCGGCGTGCGGATCGAGCATCTGCAGGAAAGGATCGACGCCGCCCTTTACGGTCGCTTTGCGGGGCACCCCGATCTTGCGCACGCCTCGTACAATTTCTCGGCCGATACGGATACCCGTGGGGTCTATACCTTTTGCATGTGTCCCGGCGGAACCGTCGTGGCTGCCGCCTCTGAGGAAGGGGGCGTCGTCGTCAACGGGATGAGTGAATACGCGCGCAGCGGCAAAAACGCGAACGCAGCCCTTGCCGTTTCGGTTTTTCGCGAGGATTACGGAAATACGCCGAAGGCGGCGATCGCTTTTCAGCGCAAGCTGGAAAGAGACGCGTACCTTGCGGGTGGCGGCGATTACAGCGCGCCCTTTTCTACCGTCGGCGATTTTCTTTCCGATAAAGCGGGGAGTATGCCCACCGAGGTCCTCCCTACTTATATGGATGGCGGCGTTAAAAACGTTTGCCTTTCCTCTTTGCTGCCCTCTTTCGTCAGCGCTTCCTTAAAGCGGGGGATTACGGCCTTCGGTCGCAAGCTTTCCGGCTTTGATTCGCCTACGGCGATCCTAACGGGGGTAGAGACCCGCACCTCTTCTCCCATTCGCATCCTGCGTAACGACGCGCGCATCTCCCCTTCGGCGGATAATCTGTATCCCGTTGGGGAAGGGGCGGGGTATGCGGGCGGCATCACAAGCGCCGCGCTTGACGGGCTGAAAAGCGCCCTTTCTCTAACGGCACGCTTTGCGCCGTTTTTAGGATAAAGACTTTTACGCTTGCACGGCAAGCCCCAAAAACGTATTAAATTTAGAAAGGCGGCGTTTTGCGCCGCTACGGTTACTTATATTATGCTGAAAAAATCCTTAAAACCGGAAAAGAAAAAATGGATCCTACACGGAGAGGGGGATTCGACCGCTGCCGCGCTTTCTCTTTCGATCGCCGATTCGCTGGGGATCGACCCCGTTATCGCGCGCTTGCTTTACAACCGCGGCTACCGCACACCCGAAAGCGCCAAAGATTTTCTTCGTATGGAAAGCGAGCTGCTTTGCGATCCCTTTCTTATGAACGATACCGAGATCGCCATCGCCCGCATTAAAGAAGCGATAGAAAAGGGCGAAAGGATCACGGTATACGGCGATTACGACGTAGACGGGGTAACGGCGGTCTGCACGCTTTACCTCTACCTTGCCTCCAAAGGGGCCCTTATCGATTATTATATCCCGAACCGCGCGGGGGAGGGGTACGGCGTTTCCTGCGCCGCTGTTAAGGCGCTTGCCGAAAAGGGCACCAAGCTGATCGTAACCGTCGATACCGGCGTTACCGCGAATGAAGAGATCGCGTATGCCAAAACGCTGGGGGTCGACGTGGTAGTCACCGATCACCACGAATGTCTGCCCACCCTGCCGCCCGCCGTCGCGGTCTTAAATCCGCATCGGCCCGACAGCCGCTACCCCTTTCCCGAGCTTGCGGGCGTTGGGGTCGTCTTTAAGCTGATCTCGGCGTATGAAGAAGCCACGAGCGGGGACGATCGGTATACTTCCGTCCTGCGCGTGTGCGACGCGTATGCAGACCTTGTTGCCATCGGCACGATCGCCGACGTTATGCCGATCCGCGGTGAGAATCGCTTGATCGTAGCGTACGGCCTTAACCGTATCGAGAAAAATCCCCGTATGGGCTTTTCCGCCCTGTGCGATTCGGTGATGAACGGTCGCCAGGATAACGGGAAAAAGCAGAAAAAGACCTATAAGATCACCTCCTCCTTCATCGGCTACACGATCGCGCCCCGCTTGAACGCGGCGGGCCGTATCCGCAGCGCCTCCTTGGCGGTAGAGCTTTTCTTGACCGAGAACGCCGAAAAGGCGGCTTCCTTGGCCGAGGAGCTTTGCGAAGCCAACCGTGAGCGCCAGGCCGAGGAAAACCGTATTATGGAGGAGGCTTACGAGCAGATCGAGAAAAAACACGATTTTGAGAACGACCCCATCATCGTTTTATCCGCCGATCATTGGCATCACGGCGTTATCGGGATCGTTGCCTCCCGCATTACCGAACGGTACGGCTTACCCTCTATCCTCGTTTCTTTTGACGGAAACGGGGAAGACGGGCATAAGGACGAGGATATCGGTAAGGGCTCGGGACGCAGTATCAAGGGGTTGAACCTTGTCGATACCTTGGTATACGCCAAGGATTTTCTCGCCAAATTCGGCGGGCACGAGCTGGCGGCCGGCCTTTCGGTCACCCGCGGAAATCTTGAAAGCTTTAAGAAAAAGATCAACGAATACGCAAGAGAGCATCTGTGTGAAGAGGCGATGGTCCAGACGGTTGAGGCCGATTGCGCCCTTACGCCCGATCAGATAACGATGCCGCTTGCCGAAGGGCTTCGCGTGATGGAGCCTTACGGGGTCGAAAACCCGGTTCCCGTGTTCGTTCTCTACGGGGCCGACGTTTTGGACGCTACGGCGATCAGCGGCGGTAAGCATACCCGCCTGCTTATCGGAGACGCGCGGCGCTCCTATACGGCCATGTGCTTCTCTTTGCCGCTTTCCGAGCTGGATCTCTTCGTCGGTGACCGCGTTGACGTGATGTTTAATCTTGACGTCAATGAGTGGAACGGGCGCAAAAGCGTACAGCTTATCGTGCGCGATATCCGCCTTTCGGATTCGATTGCCGCTATGGAAGAGAAGGAAAGAGAGCGGTATGCACAGATCAAAAACGGGGGAAGCTTTACCAAAGAAGAGGATATTTGCCCGAGCCGTGAGGACTTCGTGGCGGTTTACAATCTGGTTCGCCGCTCGGTACGCGGCGGATGCGACGTTCTGACGCATAGGGCTCTCCTTCGCGAGCTTTCGGGCTATACGGGAAAGATCGGCTACGTAAAGCTGAAATTTATCATCCGTATCCTTCAAGAGCTGAATCTGCTCGGCATCGACGAGCCGAGCGAGGAGGTCTACCACTTCCGCCTTCAGTTCACCAATACCAAGACCGACCTTGAAAAATCCAATCTTTTGCGCCGGCTTCGCGCTCAGATGAAGCAGGCCTGAGGCACTGTATGTACGAAGAAATTAAGGGGTTACTTGATACCCTTCAAAACACGCGTAAGCAATACGACATTGAAAAGATAAAAGACGCCTTTTCCTATGCCAACCAGCTTCACGAGGGGCAAAAGCGCCAGAGCGGAGAGCCCTATATCTCCCACCCCGTAGCGGTTGCCGAGATCCTGGCAGAGATGGAGCTGGATACCGATTCGATCTGCGCCGCCCTTTTGCACGATACACTGGAGGACTGTAAGGATCGCACGAGCTACGATGAGATCAGTCGCCGCTTCGGAAGCGACGTGGCCTTGATCGTCGAGGGGGTCACCAAGAACGTGACGATGCGCCTTGAAGACAAGGAAGAGGCGCATATTGAAAACATTCGCAAAATGCTGCTTGCGATGACCAAGGATATAAGGGTCATCTTCGTTAAGCTTTGCGACCGCCTTCATAATATGCGTACGATCGACGCTAAATCCGAGGAAAAGCAGCGTACCATTTCCTTGGAAACGATGTATATCTACTCCCCCTTGGCGCACCGCCTCGGTATGCAACGCATCAAGCAGGAATTAGAGGACATCGGGCTTCGCCACCTTGACCCGATCGGCTACCGTGAGATCTCGGATCAGGTAGAGGCCAAATACGGCAAAACGCAGGATTTTATCGCCTCCGCCCGTAAGATCATCGAGGAAAAGCTCCATGAGTATCACATCCCCTTCGTGTTAGAGGGGCGTGTTAAAAGCGTTTACAGCCTTTACCGAAAGATCTATTCGCAAAACCGCGAATTTGACGATATTTACGATTTTTACGCGCTTCGTGTCATCGTGGAGAACGAGCACGAGTGCTATATGGTGCTTGGGCTGATACACGAGCTGTTCCGTTCGGTCCCCGGGCGCTTTAAGGACTATATTTCCACCCCGAAGGCCAATATGTACCGCTCGATCCATACCACGGTCATCGGGCACGACGGGATCCCCTTTGAGGTGCAGATCCGTACGGTCGAGATGCATCATACGGCCGAATACGGTATCGCCGCGCACTGGAAATACAAATCAGGTGAAAGCTCCAGCGCCGAGATCGACGAGAAGCTTCGTTGGGTCGCTCAGCTCGTGGAAAGCGACGAGCCGACGCACGATCCCGACGATTTTATGCATTCCTTCAAAACCGATATCTTCCATGACGAGACCTTCGTTTTCACCCCGCGCGGGGACGTTATATCCCTGCCGCTCGGCGCTACGGTCATCGACTTTGCCTACGCTATTCATACGGCTGTCGGCAACAAAATGATCGGAGCTAAGATCAACGGGGTCATCGTACCGATCGACCGCTCTCCTCAAAACGGTGACATCGTTGAGATTTTGACCTCGTCGCAGAACCGCGGTCCCAGCCGTGACTGGTTGAAGATCGTTAAGACCACCAGCGCCAAGGGCAAGATCCG
>JAZRFI010000108.1:0-8604 GCA_045661285.1 Eubacteriales bacterium
GCTTCGAGCAGCTCGTATACCCCCTCGGCGAACCGCCCCCGCTCGCTTCACCATATCGACGATGAGGACGAGGTTCCCGCGCAAAAAAATAACAGCTCTAAGACGGTTTCCAAGCCCCAACCGAAGAAGGCTTCGGGGATCGAAGCTGCCCCCTTAAAGGAGGACGACCGCCCCGAGAAGGCCGAAGCGGCGCCCGCAGAAGAGATCGGCGCCGAGCCGAAGGTTGAAGAAGCAGCCGCCGAAACGGCGCCCGCCGATGCACCCGAAACCACCCCCGAAAACTGAAAGGAATTGACGTTATGTTGAAAGAAATTACCGCTACGGGTAAAGATATTACCACCGCAAAGGAAAATGCCATCGCCGCCCTCGGCGTTGGGGCGGACGAGGACGTCCGCTTTGAGCTGATCGACCTTGGGACCAAGGGGATCTTCGGCATCGGTGCCCGCCCTGCCAAGGTCCGCGCCTACGTTGAGCTTCCCGATGCACCCGAACGCCGCCGCAAGAATGGAAACGATGAGGTCGTATTCGAGGAAAGCAAGCCCGAAAAAACCGAAAAGAAGAAGAACGACCGCCGCCGCAAAAAGGGCGGAAAGGGTCAAAACCGAAACGACAGAAGCGACGCAAGCGCCCGCCGTCAGGCCGAGATCGAAGAGGCTGTTCGTGATGCCAAATCGAAGAACACCGCGCTTCGCAGCGTAGTCATTCCCGAAAACGACCTGACCTTTGAAAAGATTGAGGTTGCCCCCGGTGAAAACCGCACCTACGATTTCATCTGCACCCTGCTTCGCGATATGGGGATCGAAGCCGAGGCTACGCTTTACAGCTGCAGCGACGGCACGCTTCGCATCTCGATCCTCGGTGAAGGCGCTTCGGTGCTGATCGGCCACCACGGCGACACGCTGGATTCGCTTCAGTACCTTGCCAACCTTGCCGGCGCGCAGAAGAACGAGAACGGCGAGAAGAACAAGACCCGCGTTACCATTGATATTGAAGGCTACCGCGCTAAGCGCGAGGAAGCGCTTCGCGCCCTTGCCCGCCGTATGGCGAATAAGGCGCTTGAGAAGCAGCGCAACGTGATGCTTGAACCGATGAGCGCGTATGAAAGACGCATCATCCACTCTGAGGTACAGAGCATCGAGGGTGTTTCCACCAATTCGATCGGAAACGATTCGAACCGAAAGATCGTGATCTACCTGACCGACAAGAAGGCCGCTAAGGCTGAAAAGGCAGCCGAGGTTGATGCAACCGAGGCCGAGACGCCCGACGAAAATGTCTGAATATACGACGACGGTTGCCGCCGTATCAACCCCGCCCGGTAAGGGCGGGGTTGCCCTTATCCGCCTATCGGGGCCCGATGCCCTTGCAATTGCCGAAAAATGCTTCGTTCCCAGAACGAAAAAAGGGCTTTCTGCCTCGCCGCGCACCGCGATCTACGGCGATCTTTATTCCGAAGGGGTCGCGATAGACGACGCGCTGGCCCTTTACTTCCCTGCCCCCCATTCCTATACGGGGGAGGACACGGTTGAATTTACCTGCCACGGCGGTATTCTTTTGACTCGCACCGTGCTGGAGGCTCTCTTTACGGCCGGGGCTACCCCCGCCGCAGCCGGAGAATTTACAAGACGCGCGTTTCTCAACGGCCGCCTCTCGCTTACCGAGGCCGAAGCGATCGGCACGTTGTTGGAGGCAAAAAGCCGCGCGCAGATCTTGCTTTCGGCTTCCCGCGACCGTCTTTCGCTTTCGCTTACCGAATGCTACCGCTCGCTTTTAACGCTTCTGGCCACGGCCGAGGCGCACATTGATTTTCCCGAGGAGGATCTTGGCGATTTTACCGACGAGGAAATGCTTGCGGGCATCCTTTCGATCGAGGAGCGTATTCACGCGCTTATCGCTACCTACCGCACGGGGCGCGCGATCCGCGAGGGGATCAAAACGGTTATATGCGGTCGCCCGAACGTTGGGAAAAGCACGCTTTACAATCTCCTTCTCGGTGAAGAGGCGGCGATCGTAAGCGATATCGCGGGCACGACGCGCGACGTTTTGGAAAAGAGCGTGCCGCTTGGACAGGTGCTTTTGCATCTATGCGATACGGCGGGCATCCGCAAGACCGAGGATCCCATTGAAAAGATCGGGGTCAAGCGAGCCGAAAACGCTCTCCAAGAGGCCGATCTGCTTCTTGCGGTATTCGATAGCTCTGCCCCCCTTACCGAGGAAGACCTTTCGCTTTTGGAGGAGGTCAAGGCTTCCCCTACCCCTGCTATCCTTATTTATAATAAAGCGGATCTTTCCCCCGCCTTCGCCCCCGAGGTGCTCTCCCCTTATTCGCCTTACGTCTTGACCCTTTCGGCTAAAGGCGATACGGCAGAGGGGCTGAAAAATCTGGTAGAGAAGCTTTTTACCGACGAAAAGATCACACTTGGCGAAGACGCTGTAGTCTTTTCCGCCAGGCAATACGCCGCCCTTTTGGGGGCTGAGCAGGCGCTTTCGACCGCCAAGGACGGCATGCGCGCGGGGCTTGCCGTCGACATGGTAAGCGCCGATCTGAAGAATGCCCTCACGGCGCTTGGCGAAACAACGGGGCTTGCCGTCAACGAGGATATCGTTTCCGAGATCTTCAGCCACTTCTGCGTGGGAAAATAAAAAATAAAGAGCTGTACGGCAAATGCGATACAGCTCTCGTTTATTCGGGATACGCCGCTTATTTTCGGCGGCGAAGCCGCAGCACCTGCGGCAAAAGCAGGGCGATCAGGGTGATCACCGCAACCGCAACGATCAAAGCCAGCACCAAGGCAAACACCTCGATCCCCGCCTCTCCTGCTATCGCGCCCCCATCGGGTAAAGAGGACGCGACCAAAAGGGTCTTTCCCTCGGTGGGAAGCGCCGAAAAGACGGCGCAAAGCAAAGCTGCCAACGAGAAAGAAAGGCAGATCCGTATTTTTCTCATAGTTCCTCCCTTGCGTAATTCTTATTTAGTATACACCGAAATCGATCGGTAAGGAAAGGAAATACATGGAGCAGAAACGTTTTTCAAAAAATGATAACGGCTTTATCTGTCTGCATTGCGGCAAAACCGTTCGCCCTTTGGGATTTACTTCCCGAAACCATTGCCCCTTTTGTCTTTATTCGCGCCACGTTGATATTATGCCCGGAGATCGCGCCAACCCCTGCGGCGGTGCCCTGCGCCCGCTTTTCTGCGACCCCGACCCCAAGCGCGGCTATATCATCACGCACGAATGTGAAACCTGTGGCGCGCGCGTACGAAATCGCGCGGCTTACCCCGCCGAGGTCGATCCCGACGATATCGATCTTTTGATCAAGCTGACCGCGAACCGATAAGAAATACATAAAAATCCTCCCCTAAAGCATACTGGAAGGGGAGGATTTTTTTATGTTCACACTGTTTTTTCGCACGCTTCTTATATACATCATTATCACCCTCGTTATCCGTCTGATGGGAAAACGGCAGGTGGGGGAGCTTGATATGTCCGAGCTGGTAACCACGCTTCTGCTTTCCCAGATCGCCTCGCTACCGATCGAGGAGCCGGAGATCCCGCTTTTGTACTTTGTGATCCCGGTTTTTTTGATCGTGGCGACCGAGATCGTGATCAGCTATCTGAAGGGGCGCTTTAACTTTCTAAAAAAGATCTTTGAAACGCGACCGACCCTCTTGATATGCCGCGGGAAGATCGACCAAGCGGAAATGATGCGTATGCGCATCACGATCGAAGAGCTGCTCAGCGAGGTGCGCCAGCAGGGGTACGCCTCGCTCTCGGATATTTATTACGCCATCTTTGAACCGAATGGAAAGTTTTCTTTACTTCCGAAAGCAGATAGCGCCCCTTTGACCCCAAAAGATTGCGCGATCAAGGTAAGTGAAAGGGGTTGTGCCTTCCCCTTGATCTGTGACGGAGATATACGGGAAGATAATCTCAGGAAGGCCGGGCGAAGCGAGGCGTGGCTAGAAAAGATCTGCAAAGAAAAAGGGTGCCTGCCAAGCGAGGTCTTTCTTTTGACCGTCGATGACGAAGGCACACTTTGTTTTGTGAAAAAGGAGAAGAATGGATGAAATCCTTTATTGCGGCCCTTGTGGTCTTTGCCCTTCTTATTGGGGGGATCATCACGGTGAACAGCTTCGCCGCCCGAAGAATTGACACGTATCTTTCGAATCTGCCGAGCGAGGACGAAGAATTGTCGGAGGCGGTCCCCCGCCTTACCGAAATAAAGGGCGATATCAATCGGCGGCTGTGGCTTTTAAACGGCTGCATCCGTCATGAAAAGACCGAAGAGCTTCTCGTTTTGCTCTCGGCGGCGATTGCCGCGGTCGAGGTGAACGACGAGGTCGAATACGCCTTGCAGATCGCCGCGCTTCGCCAAAGGCTGCTGTCGATTAAAACCGAATTTATCCTTACGGCGAAGGACTTTCTGTGAGAAAAGCGCCAAGCGCTTCGGGTGTATCAAAAAGCTTCGTGGCCCCCGCGGAAAGAAGCTCCTCTTCGGTGCGGAAGCCCCAAAGAACCGAAAGGCATTCGATCCCCGCGCGGCGGGCGGTTTCGATATCCACCTCGGAATCCCCAACGTAGCAGACCTCCTCGGGCGATACGCCAAGATAATCCATTGCGTAAAGCAGAGCGTCAGGCGAGGGCTTTCTTTTTACGGTAGGGCCTTCCCCGATCGCAAGGGGGATCATATCCCCGAAAAAGCGCCCCGCAAGCGCCTTCACGGCGGCATCGTATTTATTGGATACCACCGCCATCCTTATCCCCCGCTCGCGTAGCGAAGAAAGCAGGGGCAGGATCCCTTCGTAGGGGTGGGTAAGGTCGGTGTTATGCAAGCCGTAATACGCGCGAAAATCTTCAAAAACCGAAGAAAAGAGGGGGTCATTTTGTGAGCGACCCATCCCCAGCGCGACAAGGTTGGCAACGCCGTTTCCGACGAAGCCGAGAACCGCTTCTCTTTTATGCGTTGGGAAGCCGTGCTTTTCTAAAGCGTGATTGAGGGCCGCGGCAAGATCGTCTATGGTATCTAAGAGCGTACCGTCCAGATCGAATACGACCGCCTTTTTCATAGCGAAAGCTCCCTTCCCACAACCAAGGGGTTTCCCTCTCCGTCGCGAAGCCCTACACGAAGGATACGAACCCTTTCGATAAGCGGATCGGTCGATAGAATCGAAAGCTCACGGCGTAAAGCGCTAAGAAGATAATCGGGATTCAAAAAGCCCGCGCTGTCGGCGGCAAGCGTTGCCGCAATACGAATACTTCCGTCTTCGTAAGAGACCGAAAGCGCGCGGATGCCGCCGCTGATATCGGTATCGCGGTCACCCGCCTTCGAGCGCTTAAAGACGATAAGCGGCTTTTGTAAGAGGCAGGCTTCGATCTTTTTTGCAAGGGCCTCGTCTGCCCCCGCCGTTTTGATCGTGATCTCGTAGTCCGAATAGGTGATCGAAGAAAACTTGGCGGCAGGCGCCCCCACGCCGCAAAGGCGAAGCTCGGCGGGGAGATTCTCTTGTAAGGCGCGGGCGGCCGCCGAAAAATCGACCTCGCCCGTAAGGCGCACGTCTACATACTCGCAAAGGCTTTCCTGCCCAACCGACAAGGGCGTAGCGAAGATAAGCTTCGGCTTCGGGGAAAAGCCCTCGGTATAATAAAGCGGAAGGTCCGCCCGAAGAAGAGCCTTATTGAAGGTACGCAGAAGGTCAAGGTGGGATATATACGCGAGCGCGCCGCACTTCTCAAAGCAAAAGCGGATCACGAAAAATTCTTTCTTTTCCTCAAAGGATTCACAGATCAATGGCACCATTTGTTTTTATCCCCCAATTCGGCCGCCCCGCATCCGCTGCACGCTTCGGCGCAGGAGGGGGTCGTCTTTTCCCCGTAGGCGCGTTCTCTTTCGCGCAGAAGGAATTTTTTGCAAACGCCGCAATCGATCATATCCCACGGAAGCACCTCGTCAAGTCCCAGGGCGCGATCCGAATAGAAGCGAGGGTCGATCTCAGCCTGCTCGAAAAGGCGGCACCAATCGGCGTAGGAGAAAAACTCGTCCCACGCGTCAAGCGTACGGTTCTCTTCGGCTGCCAAGGCCAAAACGCGCGACAAACGGCGGTCACCTCTGGCAAAGACCGCCTCTAATTTGGATACGCAGGCATCGTGATAGTTATAAGTGATCTTGCGGTTTTGGATACACCCTTTCAGGTATTCTTGCTTTTCCTTTAATTCCTCAAGGCTATCCTGCGCCTCCCATTGGAAGGGGGTGAAGGGCTTCGGGATAAAGCAGGCGACGCTGAGGGTCACGCTGACCCCACGCCCGCGGCGAGCCTTCGGAACCTCAAAATAACGGTCGATCACGTGCTCACCCAAGGTGGCGATCCCTTCTAAGTCTTCCTTCTTCTCGGTGGGGAGCCCCATCATAAAATAAAGCTTTACGCTGTTCTTTCCCGCTTCAAAGGCGATGCCCGTAGCGCGAAGAAGATCCTCTTCGGTCACGTTTTTGTTGATCACGTCACGCAGGCGCTGAGTCCCCGCCTCGGGGGCGAAGGTCACCCCGCCCATACGGACCGAGGCCATCTTCTCCATCAGCTCCTTGGTAAAGCTGTCTACGCGCAAGGAGGGCAGCGAGATATTAACCTTTTTATCGTTCGTAAAGGCAAGCAAACGGTCGGTCAGCTCATCGACGTGCGAATAATCGCTGATGCTGAGGGCGATCAGCGAGATCTCGTCATAGCCCGAGTTTTTGACCAGCGTTTTCGCTTGCTCGCAGAGAACGTCCACCGATTTTTCGCGGATCGGACGGTATACCATACCCGCCTGGCAGAAGCGACAGCCGCGGATACAACCGCGATAGGTTTCCAGCATGCAACGGTCGTGCACGGTTTCGATATACGGCAGGACCGGCTTTTCGGGATAGCGAGCCTTATCAAGATCCTTGACGATGCGTTTGCGAATCTTTCTCGGAATATCGTCATATTTCGGGGTGAAGGCCTTGATGGTCCCATCCTCGTTATAGCTGACCTCGTAAAGAGAGGGGACGTAAAAGCCCTCAAGCTTCGCGGCCTCATGCAAGAAGGCGGCCTTTGTATAGCTGCCGTCCTTTTTCATACGGATATAAAGCCTTGCCAGCTCGGGAAGCGCCTCTTCCCCCTCGCCAATGCTAAAGATATCAAAGAAATCGGCCACCGGCTCGGGGTTATAGGCGCAGGGACCGCCGCCGAGGATAATCGGCTCGTCCTCTCCGCGCAGGGCAGCAAAGAGCGGGATGCCCGAAAGCTTCAACATATGAAGCGCCGTGGTGTAGCAAAGCTCGTATTGCAGTGTGAAGGCCACAATGCCAAAATCACGAAGCGGGTCTCCGCTTTCGTGCGAAACGAGCGGTAGACCGTAGGTCTGCATTTTTTCGTCCATATCGGGCCAGGGGGCGTACACACGCTCGCAATACACGCCTTCTTCCGCATTCAGACAATCGTAAAGGATACGCATGCCGAGATTGGACATGCCGATCTCGTAAATATCGGGAAAGCAAAAGGCGATACGAAGATCCACGGCGTTCTTATCCTTGTTGATCTGGAAAAGCTCACCGCCCGTGTAACGCCCCGGCTTTTGTACCGAGCGAAGGATCTCGGGGTATTCGGTAAATTTCATTTCGTTTTCTTTCTTTTTTGGAAATAGATTCGGGAGGTGACGTAGGGGGGCAGGAGCCACAAAAGCTGCAGAGCCGCGACGTACACCGAGGAGAAGACGGGGCTAAGCGTAGCCGATATCCAGAAGGCAAGCCCCAAAGAGATCGGCACCGCCGCCATTTTCAGGATGCGACCGATACCGACCGCGCGGCGATAGCCCTGACACAAAAAGAGCGTGCGCAAAAGCTCCTTTGAGCCGCGCGTGCTGATCAGACCGCTGTCAATCCGCGATTCGGCAAAGTCGTAAAGCTGATCGACCCGCTTGCGGACCGCGCGGATCTGAAGCGACGGATTATGCAGCGTACGAAGCAGCAAAAGATTGGAAATATTCGGATCAAAGCTACGCAGAAGCGGCGCCACCTTATAGCGGCGCAAGCGCGCAACGTTGCTTTCAAACTGACGGCTGACGGTGTATTCGATACAGAACTTGGCGTTGATCACGCCGTCTACCGCCACGTACATCACGCTGATGTTTCCGCAATCCTCCTCAAAGGCGTCCCCGCCGTCGTAATAGGCGTAGATCTTTTCCTTCGGAAAGAAGGTAGATTTACCGGCCGTGATACGAACGCCGTCAACGCTTGCCTCAAACCCGTCAAGCGAGGAGGAAAGAAGGGTAATGTTCTCCGAGATCCCAAGCTCGGCCGCCGAAACGCGGAACACCCCGTCAAGCGGTCCACCAAGGATCGAAAAGACACTGGCCATATAGTACAGTACATCATCAAGCTTTCCGTTCTCGTAGATCTTGATCTGGCGCACGCGCACCTTGCGGGAGGGATACGCCTCTACGTCCTCAAAGCAAATGGCGTCAACCGCGGCGTAATCCTCAGCCGAGCTTTCGCCGATGACCGCCGTCCCCATCTCTTCAGCGCGGCTGACAAGATGATGGAAGGGGATCCTTCGGGCGGTGAGAAGCACCGACCCCAAAAGCGAAAGCA
>JAZRFI010000109.1:0-36931 GCA_045661285.1 Eubacteriales bacterium
TGAGCAGATCGTCAAGAACAGAGGGCTTGGCCATTTGATCTTTGAGGTACTGATCCCCACCGAAAAAGGGTTCGTTACCAATGACAAGGGTGAACAGAAAGAGGTTGAAACCAAGCTTCTTCCCACCTACGTCTTAATTCACATGGTCATGAATGACGAAAGCTGGCACGTTGTCCGTAATATCACGGGCGTTACCGGCTTCGTAGGCCCCGGGTCGAGACCGGTTCCGCTTACCGACGCAGAGCTTAGAAATCTGCGCATCGAATCCAAGCCGCTTGAATCCGGCTTCAAGGTCGGTGACAAAATCTCCGTTGTTTCCGGTGCGTTTGCCGGGTATAACGGTGTGCTCCAAGAGATCAGCGAGGACGGAAAGCAGCTTACCCTGCTTGTTTCGACCGAGCGTCGTGACATTTCGATCATGATCGATACTCAGGATGCACGTATTGCGGAATAAGGGATAGATTTCCCCGCTCCGCCGTCCGTTTTTCGGACATTTTCGTGGGAGGGAGAAAATAATTTCTTTCATTCTCCCGATTTTACACCACATTTTGGAGGATATTTATCATGGCAAAGAAAATTTCCGGCTACATTAAGCTGCAACTGCCCGCCGGCAAGGCAACTCCTGCCCCCCCTGTCGGCCCTGCCCTTGGTCAGTACGGTGTTTCGATCCCGAACTTCACCAAGGAATTCAACGAAAGAACCAAGAACGACATGGGTCTTATCATCCCCGTCGTTATCACGGTTTATGCCGACCGTTCTTTCTCTTTCATCACCAAAACGCCCCCTGCCGCCGTTCTGATTAAGAAGGCTTGCAACATCGAGACCGCTTCCGCTTGCCCCAACAAGGACAAGGTTGCCTCGATCACCAAAGAGCAGGTTCGTAAGATCGCTGAGACCAAAATGCCCGACCTCAATGCTGCCTCCATCGAGACCGCTATGAGCATGATTGCCGGTACTGCCCGCAGCATGGGTGTTACCGTGGTTGACTGATTAGGAGGATAGAATAATGGCTAATTTCGGTAAAAAGTATACTGACAGCGCAAAGCTGGTTGAAAAATCCAAGCTCTACGACAGCGCCGAAGCTATGGAGCTGGTCGTTCAGACCGCCAAGGCGAAGTTCGACGAGACCATCGAGATCAACGTTCGTCTGGGCGTTGACTCCCGCCATGCCGACCAACAGGTCCGTGGCGCCATCGTTCTGCCCAACGGTACCGGTAAGACCGTCCGCACCCTCGTTTTTGCGAAGGGCGATATGGCCAAGGCCGCCGAAGAGGCGGGGGCCGATTACGTCGGCTCTGACGAGTTCGTTAAGAAGATCACCACCGAGAACTGGTTTGAGTTTGACGTGGTTATCGCTACCCCTGACATGATGGGCGTTATCGGACGTCTCGGTAAGGTTCTCGGTCCTAAGGGCTTAATGCCTAACCCGAAGGCCGGTACGGTTACCACCGACGTTGCCCGCGCCGTCAAAGAAGCCAAGGCCGGTAAGATCGAATACCGTCTTGACAAGACCAACATCATTCACTGCCCCATCGGAAAGGCTTCCTTTGGTGCGGAGAAGCTTCTTGAAAACTTTAACACCCTCATGGGCGCCATTATCAAGGCAAGACCCGCCAGCGTTAAGGGCCAGTACATTAAGAGCTGTGTCCTCGCCGCTACCATGGGCCCCGGCGTTAAGGTCAACCACGCGAAGCTCGGCAACTAATAAAAAGAATAAAGCGGTAAGAAATCTTACCGCTTTATTCTTTTTATAAAAAACCGCCTATAAAGGTAAATATACCTTTACAGACGGTTTTCTTTTTTTACTTCAATTCCACAACCGTAACACCGGCATCCCCCTCGCCATAAGCACCCATACGGTGAGAAGAAACACGGCGGTCGCCCTTGAGATAACGTCCGACGGCGGCGCGAAGCGCGCCCGTACCCTTTCCGTGGATGATACGAACGGTACGAATCCCCGCCATCAAGGCATCGTCTAAATATTTATCAATGATAAACCACGCATCGTCTCCAATCATACCACGCACGTCTACCTCGGGATGGAAGTCGGCCTTAATGACCTTTCGAAGCGTTTCGCGCGGAGGCGGCGGGGCTTTGACCTTGATCTTTTCGTCCCCTTCCAGCAAGCGAAGCGCCGTAAGCGGAACCTTGGCCTTTAAGATACCCGCCTTTACGCTGACGCGGCCGCTTTTATCGGCAAGCGCGGTAACCTCTCCCTCTTGGCGGTAATCAACGAGATAAACGCGATCCCCGATCCGAAGATCTCTCGGCAGGGTGTATTCATCATCAAGCGAGATCTCACGGAATTCGGCCTTATCGTAAAGGGCGTTCCCCTCACGCAAGCGCTCACGCACGGCCTCCTTGGCCTTACCGAGCTCTTCGGCAAAATGGGCATGGTCCTGCTTCTTGCGAACGGCATCCAACTCCTTGAAGATATACTCGCTCCCCGCGCGGGCACTGTCCAAAAGCTCTCTTGCGCGGCGCAAGGATACCTCGATCTCTTTTTCGGAGGCAGCAGTCCTTTCCTTCAGTTTCCGCTCTGCCTCAATACGGAAGGCCTCGTATTCACGGCGGGCCCTTGCCGCCTCTTCGCGGTCTCTTTCCATAGCCGAGCGCGATTCATCCAACTGCTCAATAACCGTTTCAAAGCGCTTGGTGTCGCCCGAAAGAAGCGCATCGGCGCGGCGTACGATCTTATCCGAAAGGCCAAGCTTTTCAGAAATGGCAAAGGCGTTGGATTTGCCCGGCATACCGACGATAAGGCGATAGGTGGGGCGCAGGGTCTGCACGTCAAATTCGCAGGAAGCGTTCTGTACGCCTTCGGTTTCAAGGGCGTATACCTTCAGTTCGGCGTAGTGGGTCGTAGAAGCCGAAAGCGCTCCCTTTTCCCGTACCTCCTCTAAGATCGCCTCGGCAAGAGCGGCACCCTCAACCGGGTCGGTACCCGCCCCCAGCTCGTCAAAGAGAACCAGGGAATTTTCGCCAACGTTCTTTAAAATATCGACGATATTGACCATATGGGCCGAGAAGGTAGAAAGCGATTGCTCAATGCTCTGCTCATCCCCAATGTCAACGAGAACCTCGGAAAAGAGACCGATCTCGGTCTTTTCTTCGGCGGGAAGCTGCAAGCCCGCTTGCGCCATAAGCGTAAAAAGCCCAAGGGTTTTCAGGGCAACCGTTTTACCGCCCGTGTTGGGCCCCGTAATAATTAAGGTGTCGAATTCGCCGCCAAGCGAAATATCGATCGGCACCACACGGTCCTTTTCGATAAGCGGGTGGCGCCCTTTTTTGATCACGATCCTTTTTTCTTCGGTAACGATCGGCTCAATTCCCCCGATCGAATCGGCGTACGCGCCGCAGGTAAAGTAAAAGGCGATTTCGGTCATATTGCGGCAATCGGCCGAGATCGCGCCTGCGTGCCCCGAAACCGAGGAAGAAAGCTCGGCAAGGATACGCTCGATCTCATGCTGTTCGCGAGAAGCAAGCTCACGCAGCTCGTTGTTGGCCTCGACGACCGCCATCGGCTCAATAAAAACGGTAGCGCCCGAAGAGGAGGTGTCGTGCAAAAGGCCCTTGATCTCGCCACGGTATTCGGCCTTGACCGGCACAACGTAGCGCCCGTTTCGCATGGTAACGAGATTTTCCTGTAAAAAGCGCGAGCGCTCGCCCCCGATGTAGGTCTGCAGGGTATCTTTAATGCGGTTGTTGGCGGCGCGCATCTTGCGGCGGATCTCGGCAAGCTGTGGGCTGGCTTCATCCGCAATCAGGTCTTCCCCGATGATGACCTTCGTGATCCGATCCTCTAAGGGGCGCACCGAAATAAGGCGCGCGAACAACTCGTCAAGCGAGGTTTCGAAGCCGCGGTTGACCGAAATATAATCCTCAAAAAGCCGCGCGGCGCGCAAGACCGAAGCGACCGATAACAGCTCGCGGGGGGTAAGGGTCGCGCCCTTTCCCGCACGCTCGACCGCCTCTAAGACCCCCTCGTCCGAGGTAAAAGGCGGAAAGCCCTTCTCCCCAATCAAAGCCTTGGCATCCGCCGTACGGCGTTGGCGAAGAAGAACGGTATCGTAATCGTCCGAAGGGGAAAGCGAAAGCGCCCTTTCCCGCGCGCCCTTGGTGGGGGCGAACGAGGAAAGAGCCTCTAAGATCTTATCATATTCAAGCGAATAACGGGTCTTCTGGGAACAGAGCATGAAATAACTCCTTACGGTCGGTGTCTGGCGACCTCTTTATAAAATTGAAGGGTACGAAAGCCCCTTTCAAGGTGGTTGAGCAAATATTCCTCCGCCGCTCGTTCAAAATAAAGAACGTCCTCATCGGCAAGGCGGAAGGAAAGAAAGCGCTCGATCGGGCATTCGCACACGTAGGCGATCGCTTTTCTTACGGCGGGCGTCAAAATACAAAGGATCGCCCTTGACAAAGAAAAGCTTTCGTCTGCTCCTATGGGCAACTGCCGTTGCAGCGTTTCGTGGCACGAGGTGCAAAGAAGCCCCCCGTTCATAACGTCAAGAAGCATATCGCCCGAGGTGTCCCCACACGTGGCGCAGCCCGAAAGATCGGGCAAAAAGCCGAGGATCGCCGCCGCCCGAAATTCGAAGGCGGCCTTGATATGCGAAAGCGGGTACTTCCCTACCGATATGGCGTAAAGGGCGTTGAGCGTTAAACGCAAGAGCTGCTTATCGGGTTGCTCGGGCACTACGGTGTCAGAAGCGACCTCGGAAATATAATTGGCAAGCGCGGTCTTTTCAATATCCAAGCGGATATCGAAAAAGTTTTCGATCAGCTCGACCTCGCGCACCCAATAACGATCCCCTCGATTTTCCAAGACGAAGGAGGCATAGCAAAAGAGCTGCGCCGAGGAAAGATAACGGCTTTTCAGCGATTTGCTTCCGTTGGCAACGGCGCTGACAAGCCCCTTTTCCTCGGTAAACACCGTCAAAAGCTTATCGTTTCCCGAAAGATCGGCAACGCGAACGACGACCCCTTTTACCTCGATCAGCATCTTATTCCTCGCGGTAGCCGAAGTTGCGGACGGCAACGTCGCTGTCACGCCAGTTTTCTTTTACCTTAACCCAAAGGTCAAGGAATACCTTAATGCCGAAGAAGGCTTCAAGATCCTCACGGGCGTAGGTGCCGACCTTCTTTAAGGTCGCGCCGTGCTTACCGATGATGATGCCCTTATGCGAGGTCTTTTCGCAAAAGATCTCGGCGCGGATGCGAAGCATTTTTTCTTCTTCTTTAAAATCCTCAATGATGACCGCCGTACCGTGGGGGATCTCCTCCTCCAACACACGCAGAAGCTTTTCGCGGATCATTTCCGCGGCGATCTGGCGCTCGGTCTGGTCGGTGACGGTATCGGTCGGGAAAAAGAAATTGCTTTCGGTTAAGTATTGCTTACATTCTTCGAGAAAAATATCGACTCCCTTGCCCGATTTGGCGGACATCGGGATCACCGCGTCAAAGCTATGGCGCGCGGCATACGCGGCGATGGTTTTGGCAATATGCTCTTTGCTGGTGGTGTCGATCTTATTGATAACGAGGATCGCGGGGATCTTCGAGGCGGCGATCGACTGAATGATGCCCTCTTCGATATCGCCTACGCCATCACGCGCCTCTACCACGAGAATAACGGCGTCGGCTTCCCCAAGCGTATCGCCTGCGGCCTTGACCATATAATCGCCAAGACGCGTGCGGGGGCGATGAACACCGGGGGTATCAAGAAATACGAACTGATCCTCTCCCACCGTATGGATACCCGTGATGCGGGTACGCGTCGTTTGCGGTTTTTTGGATACGATCGAGATCTTTTCACCGAGAACGGTATTGAGCAGCGTGGATTTTCCAACGTTCGGTCTGCCTACGATAGCTAAAAATGCGGTCTTCGTCATCTTTTATTTTCCTCTTCCCAAGCTTTTATGATTTTTCGTTGTCTTTCGCACATATCCTCTTCATCGGCAGGGGACAATTCGTGATCGTACCCCAAAAGATGAAGCGTTGAGTGAACCGCAAGGAAGGCGACCTCGCGGATATAGCTGTTTCCAAGCTCTATAGCTTGTTCCTTCGCCCGCTCACAAGAGATCACGATATCGCCAAGCGGAATACACTCATCTCCCTCGCTTACGTCAAAAAGCTCGTCCCTCTCGTAAAGCGGGAAGGAAAGCACGTCGGTGGCGCTATCCTTATTGCGGTAGGAGCTGTTGAGCATACGGATGCTTTCGTTATCGCACAGCGTGACCGATACTTCGGCATCGGCGCAGAATTCTTCGTAAAGAAGCGTTTTTTCGATGGCGCTTCGAATTGCCATTTTCAGCGTATAGGGAAAGGCGTTTACCTCCCCGTCGGTTGAAAAACCGATAAAAAGGCGAGGCCCCGTCGGTGAATAATGCTTGATCATTTTACTCATTGCTTATCTTTTCCTTCTTTTTTCGAAAGGTAGCGGGCGGGCCGCTCGTTTGAGCGCTCGACCAACTCGCTTTTCCCGTAGTCTTCATACGCCTTGATGATATCCTGCACCAAGCGGTGGCGCACCACGTCACGCCCCGTGAAACGGTGAATGGCAATCCCATCGATCCCCCTTAAGATCCTTTCGGCAACCACAAGGCCGCTTTTCTTACCAAAGGGCAGGTCGATCTGCGAAAGGTCACCGGTTACCACCATGCGGGAATTGTGCCCAAGGCGGGTTAAAAACATCTTCATCTGCTCAACCGTCGTATTCTGCGCTTCGTCAAGAATAATATACGAATCGTCAAGCGTTCGGCCGCGCATATAGGCAAGCGGCGCGATCTCAATAGCGCCCCTTTCTAACTGATGGGCGTAATTTTCGGGCCCCAGCATTTCAAAAAGCGCATCGTAAAGCGGGCGCAGATACGGGTCGATCTTGCTTTGCAGATCGCCCGGCAAAAAGCCGAGCCGCTCACCCGCTTCTACGGCGGGGCGGGTCAGAAGGATGCGGTCGACCTGCTTATTCCGCAAAGCGTCTACCGCCATAGCGACCGCAAGAAAGGTCTTACCCGTACCGGCAGGGCCAAGCCCTAAGGTCACCGTGTTTTTCTTGATCAGCTCAACGTATCGGGCTTGCCCCGCGGTCTTCGGGCGGATCGGCTTTCCTTTATTGGTAAGCGCGATCACCTTTCCGTCAAGCGCCGTAAGATCCTCGGAGCAGCCCTCGTATACCGTGTTGATAACGTAATCAACGGTTTGTGCTTCGATATAATCCCCCTCGCTTACCATACGCGAAAGGATCTCGATCACCTCGGAAGCGCGCGCTACGTCGCCATTTCCCTCTCCGCTGATGCTGACAGCGGCGCCGCTAAGACCCTCTCCCCCGTCTACCGAAAGACGGACCGAGAATTTTTCTTCGATGCGGCGGGCGTTCTCGTCGGCCGTGCCGAAAACGGCGGAAAGAATTCCCCCTTCACGAAGCGTTACAATCTTTTGCGGCATTTCGTATCCCCCTACTGTTTTATATCCTCTACCGTAAAGGCGAGCGGTTCGGAAATATCCACCACGGCCTCAACGTAACATTCAAGCGTATATCCCTCGTCACTGAGGGTGCCGTTCAAATTCTTATACACCACCATTCCGCCGGAAAAAGCCTTCGTAACAGCGGCTTGCATGGCACGGTGCGCAGCTGTCACCGCCTCGCTTTCGCTCAGCCTTCTTTCGGTCAGCGTATAAGAACGCGCGGTTTCATACTGTCGATAGATCGGCAAACGAACCCCGCCGAAAAGAACGATTTGTTCTTTTCTTTTTATTATATCATACTCTTCCCCGTAATTTCCAGCAAAATTAAAAAGATTTATCTCTTTTCCGAAAAAAAGAAGAGAAAGCGATAGGTTTTTTTCTTCTTTCAGAACTTTTTCCTGCACGGCATACGGTTGTTTTATCTCGATTCTTTTCCCAATACGGCCAAGAACCTCCCCCTTCGCAAAGACGGCGCGAATCCCGTTGGCGCTTTCATATAGCCCGCTGATAAGAAGATCGCCCGCCTTTACCGTCTCTCCAACCTTTACCGCGGGGCGCCCCGCTTTCACGCTGACCCGCTCGATAACGGCGTCATACGCCGCCACTTGATTGGCGCACCCCTCTTCCTTTATAGGCTTTTCAGGGACCGTTTCCCCCTCTCGCACCTCTACCGATACGGTCGTTCCTCTTACATAAACGCTGACGAAGGAAAGCTCGGGATAGCGCAAAAGCAGGGCATTTTTGGCTTTGTTCGTATCCTCGCCTCGACTGAAATTGCCTACGCCTACCCCCACCTCTTCCAAATACGAAACAATCTCACCCCGCGAAAGGCTTTGATTCCCCACAACCTCCACACGCCATACGACGAGGCTTGAAAGAATAAACAAAAAAAGCCCCAAAAGACAACCGACGCAAAGACCCGGGCGCCGCCATGCCCTCTTTAGGAGGGCGGGAAGCCCCCCTTCGCCGATCGGCTCACAAGGAAGCCCCGAAAGGCAATTCCGATCGCGCATAAGAACGAAAAGACGCGTTCTTCCCTCTCGGTCTTTTTCGGTTCGGTTAACAAGTCCGTTTTTTAAAATAAAATTCAAAACCGCAACGCGATCCTTTTCGGAAAAAGAAAAGGCGGCGTATCCAAGCAAGAAAAAGTACAGCTTTCTCATAGGCTCTCCCCTACGCTTTCCGCGTTTACCGAAAAAACGCGACCGCAGATGCTCACCGTCCCCCTTGAATAAGAAGAAGCAAAAAGATCTTCCCCCAAAAAGGTAAGGCGAACGCCGCCCGCCAAAAGGATGATCCTTTCCTCCTCTAACACGTAGACCTTTTTTACGCCGGAAAGGAAAACGCGGCTTTCCCGCCCTACGGTATCCGATTCGATATGTACGCCGCCAAAGAGCGGGGGCGCGATCTCAAAAAGGGCTGCAAGCCGTTCTTTGATCGGGATCCGCCTTTCGTTTTTCACACTCTTCATTTTCATCCCCCTCGGTATAAATTCGGGTATAGCACTCGTATTTATAGTATGAGAAAGGAGGGATACGCATGCAAGTTACCTATGGAAAGCGCTTTTTATTCTTTGCCTGTCTCTTCTTTTTGCTTTTGCTTTTGATCTTTGCGCAGCCCGTGCTTGCCGCCTTGCAAGCGGGGCTTTATCTCTGCGCCCGCACGGTGATCCCTTCTCTTTTCCCTTTTGCGGTACTGTCAAGCCTTCTTGTACGCCTCGCCCCGACAGGATCCCTACCCGGCGGGCGGCTGTTTGAAGCACTTTTTCGCATCCCGCGAATGGGGCTTTTTGCGCTTTTTATCGGGGCTTTGTGCGGCTTTCCGCTGGGGGCGCGTACCGCCGCCGATCTTTATGCCGCGGGGCGCTTATCCAAAAAAGAGGCAGAGCGCTTAGCCGCGCTTTCCAACAACACGGGGCCCGCCTTTTGCGTGGCGGGGGTGGGGGTCTCTCTTTTTTCTTCACCCCGTATCGGCTGGCTTTTATACGGGCTTCAGCTTTTTTCGGGTCTTTTTATCGCTTTTCTTTTTGCGCGGCGGGAACAAAGAGCGCCACGAAAGCAAGAAAAGCAGGAAACGGTCTTTCCCGCCCCGCTTTCTTTATCGGAAAGCATCTACGGCGCGTCTCTTACCCTACTTTCGGTTACGGGTACCATCCTCTTCTTTTCCGCGCTTTGCGCCCTGCCGAAGCTCTTCCTCCCCCCCACGGCCTTTGCGCTTTTTTCTTCGTTCTTAGAGATCGGGAACGCAACGGTGGCCGCAGGGGCGCTTTCCCCCTCGATGGGGATCCCGATCGCCGCCTTCGCCGTTTCCTTTTCGGGGCTTTCGGTGCATTTGCAGGCTTCTTCGGTGCTCAGACCCCTTACCCTTTCGGTCCTTCCCATGTTTTATTATAAGCTTCTTAGCGGTATTCTTTCCTTCTTTCTTTCCTTTCTTTTCCTTCGCTTTTTATAAAAAGAAAAAACGGCACGAAAATTCGTGCCGTTTTTGGTAATTGGCGTAATTATCAGCCGAGGCGCTTTTCAAGAGCGGCAAGCTCTTCATGCATTTCGGCGGGAACGCGCTCGCCAACCTGCTGATAGAATTCTTTGATGTTGGCGATATCCTCAAGCCAAGCTTCCTTGTCGACCGAAAGAAGATCGGCAAGCGTTTCCTTAGAGATATCGAGGCCGCTTACGTTGATATCGTCTACGCAAGGGATATAACCGATCGCGGTCTCCTTCGCGTCTACCTTACCCTCGCAGCGAGCAAGGATCCAGGTAAGAACACGCATATTGTCGCCGAAGCCGGGCCAGATGAAGTGGCCTTCGTCATCGGTACGGAACCAGTTGACGTGGAAGATCTTGGGGGCGTTTTCCATCTTCTTGCCCATGGCAAGCCAGTGTGCCCAGTAGTCACCCATATCGTAGCCGACGAAGGGACGCATCGCCATCGGGTCACGGCGGACTACGCCGAGAGCGCCGGCAGCGGCAGCGGTGGTCTCAGAAGCCATGATCGAGCCGACGAAGGCGCCGTGCTGCCAGTTGAAGGACTGGTATACCAGCGGGGCGGTCTTGGCGCGGCGGCCACCGAAGACAATCGCCGAGATCGGAACGCCTGCGGGATTGTCGAATTCCTTCGAGATGCAGGGGCAGTTGGTTGCCATGGCGGTGAAGCGGGAGTTCGGATGCGCCGCGGAGGTGTTGATCTTATCGGCCTTGTCGTACTTGCGGTAATCCCACTGCTCGCCCTTCCAGTTGATGCAGTTCTTGGGAGGATTGTTGTCAAGCCCTTCCCACCATACCGAGTTGTTGTCGAGGTCGTGACCGACGTTGGTAAAGATGGTATCGCGAACCGTAGTGTGCAGCGCGTTGGGGTTCGAATGCTCGTTGGTGCCGGGGGCAACGCCGAAGAAGCCGTTCTCGGGGTTGATGGCGTAGAGCGTGCCGTCCTTAACACGGAGCCAGGCGATATCGTCGCCAACCGTCCAGATCTTGTAGCCCTGCTTGGTGTAGTATTCGGGCGGGATCAGCATGGCAAGGTTGGTCTTACCGCAGGCAGAGGGGAACGCGGCGGCGATATACTTCACTTCGCCTTCGGGATTTTCAAGGCCGAGGATCAGCATATGCTCAGCCATCCAGCCCTCTTTGCGGCCGAGGTACGAAGCGATACGAAGCGCGAAGCACTTCTTACCGAGAAGAACGTTTCCGCCGTAAGCCGAGTTAACGCTCCAGATGGTGTTGTCCTCGGGGAAATGGCAGATATAGCGGTTCTCGGGATCAAGGGTAGCGGTAGCGTGAAGACCCTTAACGAAGCTGTCGTCGTTAGGCATAGCCTCCAGAACGTGCTTACCGGCGCGGGTCATGATCTGCATGTTGAGAACAACGTAGATCGAGTCAGTCAGCTCAACGCCGTACTTGGCAAAGTCGGAACCGACCTGACCCATGGCGTAAGGAATGACGTACATCGTCTTTCCCTTCATCGAGCCGGCGTAAAGCTTTTTCAGCTTAGCGTAGCATTCAACGGGATCCATCCAGTTGTTGATATTACCCGCATCCTCTTTCTTACGGGTGCAGATAAAGGTTCTGCCTTCTACACGGGCAACGTCGTTAACGGCGGTGCGATGCAGATAGCAGTTGGGAAGCAGATCCTGGTTCAGGCGAACCAGCTCTCCGGTCGAGCAAGCCTGCTCACGCAGAGCGGCGATCTGCTCCTCGGACCCATCGAACCAAACGATGCTGTCCGGCGTGGTCAGAGCGGCCATTTCATCAATCCACTGATTGATATACTTGTTGTTGGTCATTTTCTCTCTCCTTACTTTAAGTAAATGAAATTTATCACAAATTCCTACATTTTACATTATATCATAGGAGTTTTCGTTTTGCAAGCAATTTTCTGATTTTTTCCTTTTGTTTTTTCGCTTTTACAAACCGTTAAAAGATTATTCTCCCCTTGTTATTCTTTTATCCCCTCTTCCCCGCTTTTTCTCCATTTCCTACGCCCATAATGACGCAAAAAGCCCGATTTGTATAGGTTCACCAACAAAAAATAGAAAATTTTGGCAATTATTTGGGGGATTAAGCGTTGCTATTTCTGGAAAAATGTGGTAGAATAGAGATAATCCAATTTTTTCCAATAAAGGAGTATTTTTCTATGGACGTAACAAAAAAGATTTTGATCGCAGACGAAAGCCCGGATGCGCGCCGCACCCTTCGGGAAAGCCTTCAAAAAGCCGGCTATCGCGCGATCGACGAAGCGACGAACGGCGAAGACGCGCTTTTGAAGATCAACCGCACCGCACCCGATTGCGTGATCGCCGATCTGTGGCTCTCTAAAATGGACGGGATCGGGGTCATTCGCAACGCGCGATCGCTTCGCTTTCCCGGCGGGAAGGCACCGATCTTCATTCTGGTTTCAATGATCTCCAATCAAAACATTTTCGTCGAGGCGACGGCGGCGGGGGCCGATTACTGTATTCTGAAGCCCTACGATTGCCGCACGCTGATCGGGGAGATGGAGGCGCTTTTTGCCGCGCGGGACGGAAAGGCGGTCGAAAAGCCGCAGGAGGACGGCGACAAACCGGGAAGCCACGAGATCGAAACGCAGGTCACGCGTATCATCCACCAGATCGGGATCCCCGCGCATATCAAGGGCTATCAGTATTTGCGTACCGCGATCATTATGACGATCAACGATAACGAGATCATTAATTCGGTGACGAAGATATTATACCCCTCTGTCGCCAAGAAATATGCGACGACCACCAGCCGCGTCGAGCGCGCGATCCGCCACGCGATCGAGGTCGCGTGGGACCGTGGCGACATCGATACGCTTAACTCTTATTTCGGCTATACCATTCAAGGCAATCGCGGCAAGCCGACCAACAGCGAATTTATTGCGATGATCGCCGATAATCTTCGCTTAAAATACAAGTTATATTGAAGAAAAAAGGCAGCTTCAAACCGAGCTGCCTTTTTGTTTTATTTTTCTTTGGAAAGAAGGGATATTTCCGTACCGTTGCTTACAAAAACGATCGTACCGTGAAGATCGGTGCGGTAGATTTCGATCCCCGCGTCAGTCAGGCGTTCGACGATCTCATCGTGCGGATGACCGTAGCTGTTCCCTTCCCCCGCGCTGATCACGGCGAAATCGGGATCAACGGCGGATAAAAACGCGCTCCCGCTGGAGGTGGTGGAGCCGTGGTGGCCTACCTTTAATAAGTCGGCCTTCAAGCCTTCACTCCCAAAGCTTTGCAGCATTTCCCCTTCGGAAAGCAGCTCGGCATCCCCCGTCAGCATCAGGGCGGTTTCCCCGAAAAGAACGCGAAGCACCACGCTGTAATCGTTGATCTCGCTGTATTCCTTGGCGCGCGGCGCCAAGATCTCCAACACCATATCCGAAAGCGTGATACGGTTTCCGGCCACCGCCTCGATGACGTTAACGTCACGGCTTTCAAGCGCTTCAAGCGTATCCTCGAAGATCTTGGTGGTGGCAACGGCGTCGGGCATCAAACAATTTTCAATCGTAAAGGTATTGATAATATCGGGCGCACCGCCGATATGGTCGGCGTGCGGATGGGTAAGAACCAGGTAATCAATGCTCGTGATCCCAAGACCCGTAAGGTGGTCGATGATCTTATCGGTGACGGCGTTCTTTTTGTAGCCGGTATCGATAAGAACCGTATGGTTTTCGCTTCGAAGCAGAACGCAATCAGCCTGCCCCACGTCCAAAAAGGTGATCTCTAAGCTGCCGCTGACGGTGGGCGGCGGGGTAAGCGTCGTTGTAACAGCGGCAGTAGTGGTAACGGTAGTAGTGACGGTGGTGGTAACGGCGGCCGTCGTAAGCGCCGCCGTGGTATCGCCCGGCGTAAGCGGGGCGCAGCCGAAAAGACCGCCAACGCTGAGAAGCAGCGCCAGAAAAAGACTGAAAAATCGGTTTGCTTTCATCACGACAAATCTCTCCTTCCTTGAAGGGCGCGGTTCAGGGTGACCTCATCGGTATACTCAAGGTTTCCGCCAACGGGGATCCCGTAGGCAAGGCGCGTGATCTTTACTTCGTAAGGCGCAAGGAGCCTTGCTATGTACATAGCCGTCGCTTCTCCCTCTACGTCGGGGTCGGTAGCCACGATGATCTCACGAATCGCTTCGTTTTTCACCCGCTCAATAAGCTCGCCGATGCGAAGGCTGTCGGGCGTGATTCCGTTCATCGGGGAAAGCACGCCGCCGAGAACGTGGTAAAGGCCGCGGTATTCCCGCACCCGCTCGAAGGCTAAGATATCTCTTGCCTGCTCAACAACGCAAACAAGCCCCCGATCCCGTTCGGGGTCGGCGCACACGGGGCAAAGCTCGCCAACCGTGATGTTTCCGCAAACGCGACAGGAACGGATCTTGTGCTTGGCGTCGTGAATCGCTTCGGCAAAGGCGTCGGCCTCCTCCTCTGAGAAGGAAAGCACCGAAAAGGCCATACGCACGGCGCTTTTCCCGCCAACACCGGGGATTCTGCGAAACTGCTCGATAAGCCGTTGCAGGGGCTCAATATATTCCTGCATTAAAACAGCCCCGGCATTCCGGGCAGATTCATCTGCCCCGTGATCTTGCCCATCTCTTCACCGGCGGCATCCTCAACCTTTCGGATCGCCTCGTTGATAGCGGCCATCAAAATATCGGAAAGCGTTTCGATATCATCGGGATCCACGATCTCTTCGGCAATATCGAGGGCAAGAATCTCCTTTTTCCCGCTGATGCGAACGGTAACGGCACCGCCGCCGGCCGATACGGTATATTCCGCGGCCTCCAGCTCTGCCTGCTTTTCTTGCATATCCTGTTGCATTTTCTGGGCTTGCTTCAGCATATCGGCCATGCCGCCGCCCTGAGGAATTCTTACTTTCATTTTTCTTATTCCTTTCTTATTTATCTTTCAAGGCCGCCTCAAGCTCGTCAATGATCGTATGACCCGAGGGGGCGTTTTCGGTTTCAAAAAGAATTTCGCGTACCGTGATCCCCGCGATCATAGAAGAAGCGGTACGGATCGAGGTCAGCACGTTTTCGCTTTTCAGCATCCCGACGAAAAAGGGATTGCCGACGCGAATGAGAAGATTGCCCTCTCCCGAAAGATAGGCGGAAGAGCCCTTTAAGGTGCCCGCAAGGCTGCGTTGAGCCCTTATCAGCTCATCCATTACCTCGCGCCAAGCGGCGAAGGGGCGGTATTGCGAGCCGTTTTCGGGCGAAGCGGCTTTAGCCGCGGGGGTAGGCGCAGATGCGGGGGCTTTCTCGGCCGGCGCTACTCGCTCTTCGCTCTTTTTTTGTGATTCTTCAACCGCTTCGGCCGTTGTGGCGGCGGCAGAAGGGGGAACAAAGGCGCCGCTTTGAAGGGTGACCAATCGCCTTTCCAGCTCGCTTATACGTAAAACGAGGCTTTCGGGGCTGGTGGAGAGCTGCGGCTCGCAAAGGCGGGTCAAGGCAAGCTCGGCAATCGAGCGCCGCGAAAGCGGAGAGCGAAGCATCGCCGAAAGCGCATCCTCTAAAACGCGGGTGTGGTACACCATCTGCTCCATCCGAAGAGGGGCGGCAAGGGCCGAGAGCCGTTCGGTCTCGCTATCGGTAAGATCGAGATAAGAAGCGCCGTTTTTGGTAGTCTTCAAGACCATCATATCCCGATAGCAATCAATGAGATCCTGCCAGAATACCGAAATATCGCGGGAGGACATCACAAGCTCGTGTATTTTTCCGTAAAGGGTATCGTAATCCTTTTTCTGCACCGCTTCCACGAGGCGGTAAATGCTTTCTTTATCCCCCGCGCCGCAGGTGGAAAAGACCAGCTCTTCGTCGATCGTTTCTTTTTTTCCCGCGCAAAGCTCTAAAAGACTGATCGCATCGCGCATACCGCCAAAGGCAAGCCTTGCCAAAAGGCGCGCGCCCCCATCAGTCAAGGAAATATCCTCTTTTTTGGCAATATACAGAAGGCGCTTGGCAAGAACCGCGTTGGAGATACGCTTGAAATCGAAGCGCTGACAACGCGAAACGATGGTACTGGGAAGCTTATGCAGCTCGGTCGTCGCCAAAATAAAGATAACGTGAGAGGGCGGCTCTTCCAGCGTTTTTAAAAGCGCGTTGAACGCGCTTCCGCTCATCATATGTACCTCGTCGATGATATACACGCGGTAGCGAAGCTCGGCCGGGGTGAAAACGATCTCGTCACGGATATCGCGCACGTCGTTAACGCCGGTATTGCTCGCCGCGTCCATCTCCACAACGTCGGTAGCAAGCCCCTCGTCGACAGATCGGCAAGCGGCGCACTCGTTGCAAGGGTTTCCGTTCTTGGGGGAAAGACAGTTGACTGCCTTGGCTAAGATCTTGGCGCTACTGGTCTTACCCGTACCGCGCGAACCGCAAAAAAGGTAGGCATGGTTGATCTTCCCGTTTGCTACCTGATATTTCAGAATATCGGTGACCCCGTCTTGACCCCAAACGTCGTCAAAGTCGACCGGTCGATATTTTCGGTACAGCGCTCGATACATAAAATCCTCCGTAAAAAAAGGGCCGTCATTCGTGGGGGTCCCCACGGGACGAGCCCAGGGCGTTTTATTCCAAGGCCCGGATAAGACCATACACCGTAATGTCGAAACCGAATCTATGCACGGAAGCCCTGCCGCCCACTCGGGACAGGCAACCCTGCGGCACATCGGGGAAACTGCTTAATGCTGCTTGGTCTCCCACCTGACATGGTTCACAGCACCCGATTGCACAAGACCCATCCGTCACCGTAAGCCGCGCAAAGCGCAGACTGCACAAACCGGCCCCTCTATACGGAAATCACCCCTGCTATAGCGGATTTCAGGTACAAGGCACCGCTACCGCCCCGGCCAGTATGGTCCTATCCGACCCTTGGAATAACACAATACATAGTATAACAGATAATAAAAAGATATGCAATAGGAAAAAAAGATTTTCCCGAATATTTTAAAGAAGAAATCCCCCGTCGACCGTCAAGACCTGCCCGGTGATAAACGAGGCGTTCTCCCCCGCAAGATACAAAATGGCCTCGGCTACCTCACAGGGCGTTCCCATACGCCCAAGCGGCGTTTCCTCACAAAGCGCCCTTTTGGCTTCTTCATCAAGACGGCGGTTCATATCGGTATCGATCACACCGGGGGCAACGCAATTGACCGTGATGCCCGAGGGACCAACCTCCTTGGCGAGCGAGCGCGAAAGACCGATGAGGGCCGCCTTGGTGGCCGAATAATGCACCTCACACGAAGCGCCCCCCTGCCCCCAGATCGACGAAACATTGATAATACGCCCCGATTTGCGCTTGATCATATCGGGAAGGACCGCCTTGGTATAGTAAAAGGGACCGTTTACGTTTACGGCGAAAATGCGCGCAAAATCCTCGTCGGTGATGTCGGTAAAAAGAGAAAACGAGGAAATGGCGGCGTTATTGACCAACACGTCAATATGCGAAAGATAGGCAACGGCCTCGCTGATTGCCGCCCGAACGGCGGAGGAAGACGAGGAATCGGCCTGTATGGCAAGCGCCCCGCACTCCTTGGATAGCTTTTCGGCTTCTTCGCGGGAATGTAAATAGGTAAAAGCGACCGCGTACCCCGCCTTACTGAAGGCGCGCACCGCCGCCGCCCCGATCCCGCGGGAGCCGCCGTTGATCAAAACCGTTTTCATACTCTGCCCTTTTCTCTTTTCTTATTTTCCTTTTTATCTTACCATATACGCTAAAAAAAGTCAATTCGCAATTATTCGCGAAATGCTTTTCTTTCAAAGAAAAATGTGCTATCATATAGAAAACGACCTTGCGAGGAATTCTATGATCCTATTGATCGACAACACGAAAGCGGCACTTTTGGATCTATCCGTGCGCTTTTATCATCTTGGCTTGCCGACGGCGGCGGTGGGCGCACGCGGGGCGCTCCCGTTTCTCAAAGAGCATACGGTCGACGCCGTTCTTTTACCGAACGCCGATCAAACGGCGGGTGCTTCTTCGCTTTGCCGCCGCATAAGAGAAGCCTTCCCCACCCTCCCTCTCGTCGTAGCACTTCCCAAGGAGAAGGCCGATGCGCTGGCCGATAAATTTCTCCCCTTCGTTGACAACATTCTTCTTTCACCGGTTGCCCCGATCCACGCCGCCGAAACGGTTTTTGAGATCTGCCGGCTAAAGGGCGGACGTGACCTTTCCGATCTGCACGCAGGGCCGCTTATTCTTAATCTTCATTTGACGAATTGCTGCATGTATACCGTGCCCGTTACGGTATCGATCAACGAGCTTTTGATCCTTCGCTATCTTGGCGAACGCTATCCCGAAGCGGTGCCGACCGAGGAGCTGGCGGCCTTTTGCGGCAATCCCGCGACCAAAAGAAAGACGGGAAGCGTACGCATGCATATCTCTTCGGTCAACCGCCTTTCGAAGAAAGCCTTTGGGACGCCGATTATCTTATACCGTCAAGGAAAGGGCTATACGCTCTCGCCTCTTCTCCCTACGGAAGAATAAAAGCATACGGGCAAGAGAACAAGAAACAAGCCACCCCCCTCATATACTGTTTACCGTACGGCTTCATCGCCGAAATAGCAGTATACGAAGGGGGCTTTTTTATGGCATACACCTTTTCTTCCTCGGCGTTTCATCTGGTTTCGCTTTTGCTTGGGATCGGAAGCCCGCAAAGCTTCCCCCCACCCTTGGATATCGCCGAGGAAAAGGAGCTTTTCGTCAAAATGAAAAAGGGGGATGGGGCGGCAAGGCAACGCTTGATCGAGCATAATCTGCGCCTTGTTGCCCATATCGTCAGAAAATATTATACATCCTACCAAAATCCGGATGAGCTGGTGTCGATCGGAAGCCTTGGGCTTATCAAGGCGATTGATTCCTTCAAGCCCGAAAACGGCGCCCGCTTTGCTACCTACGCCGCAAAATGCGTGCAAAACGAGATCCTGATGTTTTTCCGCTCGCAAAAAAAGCTTTCCTGCGAGGTATCGATCAACGAAACCATCGACGTAGATAGGGACGGCAATCCCCTGACCTACGGCGACGTGATCAGTACCGACGAAAACATCACGAAGGATCTTGATATCAAGATCCACGCCGAAAAGGCGTACCGATTGATCGACGAGGTCTTGGACGAGCGCGAAAGACAGGTAATCGTGTTGCGCTACGGTCTTTCCAAAAAACCGCCGCTGACCCAACGCGAGGTGGCAAGCGCGATGAGGATCTCTCGCTCCTACGTCAGCCGAATCGAAAAAAAAGCGCTTTTAAAAATGAAAGAGCATTTTGGAAATTTCATTCCTTCCTTTGAGGACGTATAAAAGCCTCGCCTTTGCGCACAATAGGAATCAGAGCAATTGCTTGAAAGGAGATATACCGAAATGGTTATGGATAAGATTGCCCTGATCCTTGCGATCATCGGCGCCCTGAACTGGGGAAGCATCGGGCTTTTTCAATTTGATGCGGTTGCCTGGATCAGCGGTGGCAGCGCCTCGCTTCTGGCGCGTATCATCTATATCGTCGTCGCGCTTGCGGGACTTTGGTGCATTTCGCTTCTCTTCCGTACGGAGGATGAAGAGGCGGTTACGAAAAGCGACCGTCATTAATTACGGAAGAAAAACAGCATAGCTCGCTATGCTGTTTTTTCTTTTTGTCGCGTAAAGGGGCGTGAGCATAGAATGAAAACGACCGCATTTTTTTCTTTTTATGACTAAAAAGGGTTGCTTGCGGAAAAAATAACAGCAACCGCAAAGAAAGGATTTCGTTCGCACGAAAACGGGTTATGAACGTAAAAAGAGGGGACATATACTACGCTGATCTGAGCCCCGTGGTCGGCAGTGAGCAAGGAGGACTTCGCCCCGTCCTCATCATACAAAACGATATCGGAAACCGATACAGCCCCACCGTGATCGCGGCGGCGATCACCAGCCGTATGGGGAAAAACAAGCTTCCCACCCATATTGAGGTATACGCCGGAAAGGTTGGCCTTTCCAAGGATTCGGTTATTCTCTTAGAGCAGATAAGGACGCTGGATAAGCGCCGTCTTCGTGAAAAAATGGGGCATCTTGACGAGGACGCCATGCAAAAGGTAAACAACGCCATTTCGGTAAGCTTCGGCCTTTCGGCCCCTGCCGCCGTCGATACATCCCCCCGCGCCGATACCGAGACCGGCGGGGCTCTTCCCGAATTTTTTTGATCGCCGTGAAGTTTCTTTTATCTTGCCCTTGATTTTCCTTTTGTTTTGTGTTATAGTAATGAGTGGAAATTTAGAATAAGATAAAAGGAGTATCAAAATGGCACTTGTTACCACCAAGAAAATGTTTGAAGACGCTTATAAGGGCGGCTACGCCATCGGCGCTTTCAACATCAACAATATGGAGATCATTCAGGCTATCACAGAAGCGGCCGCGGAAGAAAAGTCTCCGGTTATACTTCAGGTCTCCGCGGGGGCGAGAAAGTACGCAAAGCACGCCTACCTTATGGCTCTGGCAAAGGCGGCGGTTGAAGACAGCGGGATCGATCTTGCGCTTCATCTTGACCACGGCGCTGATTTCGAGGTATGCAAATCCTGCATCGACGGGGGCTTTACCTCGGTTATGATCGACGGTTCTCACCATTCCTTCGAGGACAATATCGCCCTCACGAAGAAGGTTGTTGAGTACGCTCACGCCCACGGCGTCGTAGTCGAGGGTGAGCTTGGGGTTCTTGCCGGCGTTGAAGACGACGTTGTGGCAGAGCATTCCTCCTACACGAAGCCCGAGGAGGTTGAGGAGTTCGTTTCCCGTACGGGTGTTGACTCGCTCGCTATCTCCATCGGTACCTCTCACGGCGCTTATAAGTTCACCGCGCAGCAGTGCACCAAAAACGAGCACGGCGTTCTCGTTCCTCCGCCGCTTCGCTTTGATATTCTTGAGGAAGTCGGCAAAAGACTTCCCGGTTTCCCCATCGTTCTTCACGGCGCTTCCAGCGTTGCGCACGAGTGCGTATCCGAGATCAACGCGCTCGGCGGTAAGCTCCCCGATGCCGTCGGTATTCCCGAAGAGCAGCTCCGTCGCGCGGCGAAGATGGCCGTTTGCAAGATCAACATCGACTCGGATATCCGTTTGGCTATGACCGCCGGTATCCGCCGTGTCTTTTCCGACAAGCCCGAAGCCTTCGACCCCAGAGAGTATCTTAAGGTCGCAAGAGCCGAGGTCAAGAAGATGGTCACCCACAAGATCCAGAACGTTCTCGGTTCTTCGGGCACCCTTTAATACAGAGCTCTTCTACCCACTTCGAAAGTGTTTCAAAAAGCCGTTTGCCAAAAAGCAAACGGCTTTTTTCTTCTAAAACGCCTCTTTCCTTCATAAACTTTAAGCGTATGAAACAAAAAAAGAAAGAGGTAAGCGATGAACATCTACACACCCGAAGGAATCCGTATGCAGGAAATCGAAAACCACACGCTTCTCTCCTCCTACGAGGGGCTTGGAAAGGCGATGGAAAGGGGCATCATTCTCGAAGCTGTTGCGCTTTTATGCGACGGCGAGCTTACGCTTCATTTTGATTTTGGCGGCATCCCGGCCCTTATGAAGAAGGAAGAGGTGCAATACTGTCGGCGGGGCGAGGCGATCAAGGATATCGCGGTCTTAACGCGTGTTGGGAAACCGGTTTGCTTCAAGGTGGTTGGCTTTTCGAAGAACGAGGAAGGAAAAACGGTAGCCGTCCTTTCAAGGCGCGCGGCGCAGATCGAATGCTACGATCAGTATATAAGCACGCTCGAAGCGGGGGACATCATTCCCTCTCGCATTACGCATATGGAGAATTTCGGGGCTTTCGTGGATATTGGCTGCGGCATTGTTTCGCTTTTATCGATCGATTGCATTTCGGTATCGCGTATTTCTCACCCAAGCGACCGTTTTTCGGTGGGGGATAAGATCTATACCGTTGTAAAATCGGTGGACGAGGAGGGAAAGATCTACGTGACCCACCGCGAGCTTCTCGGTACGTGGGAGGAAAACGCCGCAAGCTTTTCCCCCGGGCAAACCGTAACGGGGATCGTACGAAGCGTGGAAAGCTACGGTATTTTCGTTGAGCTTACCCCCAATTTAGCAGGGCTCGCCGAGGTAAAATCCGAGGTATACGAGGGGGATACGGCGGCGGTCTACATCAAAAGCATTTTGCCCGACAAAATGAAGATCAAGCTGATCGTTATCGATACGGGAAGCGAGAAAAAGGATAAAGGCTTTACTTATTACGTCGATCCCGAAAAGATTACGCATCTTTCACATTGGATCTACTCACCCCCCGGCTGCAGAAAGGAGATCCGCACCGATTTTTCCGAAGCGTAGGGCGTTTTTCTTCAAAAGGTTGATTTTTCCCGCAAGTTGCGGTACAATAAAGGAAAAGACCAAAAAACGGAGATTTTTATGAAAGACTGCAAAACCGAAATTGAAGCGCGCGTATCTTTTATCCAAAACGCGCTTAAGGAAGCGCACGCCGAAGGGATCGTATTCGGCAATAGTGGGGGCAAGGACAGCGCCCTCGTCGGTATCCTTTGTAAGCTCGCTTGCCCCAATACGGTGGGGGTCATTCTTCCCTGCTCCTCAAAGCAAAATTACGGCAGCGACCGCGAGGACGCTTTGGCGCTTGCCGAAAAATTTGATATTGAGACCCGCACGGTCGATCTGACCGAAACGAGAGAGGCTCTTCTTAGCGCCCTTTCGGGGACCACCGAGCCGAACCGCGCGGCGCTTATCAACATCGCCCCCCGCCTGCGTATGACGACGCTTTATACCATCGGCGCCGCCGAGAATCGCCTCGTTGCCGGAACCGGTAACAAGTGCGAGATCTTTATGGGCTATTTTACGAAATGGGGTGACGGCGGCAGCGACTTCAATCCCGTGGCCGATCTTTCGGTCAGCGAGATCTACGAGCTTTTGCGCTATCTTGATGCCCCTCTTCGCATCATAGAAAAAGCCCCCTCGGCCGGCCTTTTCGAGGGCCAGACCGATGAGGCGGATATGGGCGTTAGCTACCAAGAGGTCAGCGATTATATGGAGGGTAAGCCCGTATCGACGGAAGCTGCCGCTATTATCGAGCGCTATCACGCAAGAAGCGAGCATAAGCGCCGCCTGCCGAAAACGCTTCTAACCCCTTGATCTTCTGCGTTTTTTCTTGCCGCGACGCATATGAAGCGGCGTAGCGCCGAGTACCGCAGCCTTCACCCCACGGGCGCCGACCTTCCGCAAGGCGGAAACGGCCGCTAAAAGAGTTGCCCCGCTTGTCGTGATATCGTCGAGTATGATCACGCGCTTTCCGTGAAGAAGCACGCCCTCTTTCGGTGTATACACATCCATCATATTCAAAAAGCGTTCTTTCCTTGAAAGGCGCTTTTGTTCTTTTCCGCCGCGGCGGTCAAGCGTTTTCATAAAGGAGACCGAAAGAAGATTGGCGACCCTTTGGGTAAGCAATTCCATATGGTCAAATCCGTCCTGCCGTATGGCACGACGTGAGCGCGGCGCAAAGGTTACGACGTATTTATCCTTCTCCTCGGTAAAAAGCGGAGCAAGAGTCTTAGCCATCTCATGGGCGAAGAAATCAAGGATCATAGGATCCCCCTTGTGCTTTAAGCGGTAAAGCGCGCGATTCGTAACACGCTCGTGCTCGGTTGCGTGATAAAGAAAGCATTTATAAACCGCCTTTATCCCTTTTTCCTCCAAGGGCTTCTCTACGCAAAGGCAGTCCTTTGCCGCAAGATTACAGATGGGGCAGGCTTCCCCCTGTTCCCGAAGATAGGCAAGGCGACATTCTTCGCACATCACCCCGCCCCCGATTGGAAGCGGCGCTTCACACCCCACGCAACGGGGGACGTATAAAAGCGAAAAGAGTTTTTCAAAAAGCTTCATCGTTATATGTAAAAGCGGCGAAAGACTTCGCCGCTTTTTCCTTTATGCTTTATAGCTATCCTTTAAGCCGACGATACGGTTATACGTATTTTCGTGCTTGGTATCCTTTACAAAATAGCCGGTTCGAACGAATTGGAACTTATCTTCCGGCTCCGCATCGCCAAGCGAAGGCTCGCCGAAGGCGTGGAGAGTGGAAACCGAATCCTCGTTCAGATAATCGCCGTAACCCTTCCCCTCGGGGATATCGGCAACGTTTTCGATGGTGAAAAGATGATCGTAGAGCTTTACGTCGATGGGGGTGGCGGAATCGGCCGAAAGCCAATGGATGGTACCCTTGACCTTTCTTCCGTCGGCCGGGGTGCCGTTGCCGGTCTCAAGATCCGCGGTGCAAAGGATCTTTGTGACGTTGCCGTTTTCATCCTTGACGATCTCTTGGCACTTCACGATATAAGCGCCCATCAAGCGAACCTCACCCTCAGGCTTCATACGGAAGAATTTCGGGGGCGGAACCTCGGCAAAATCGTCTGCGTCAATATAAAGTTCTCTCGTAAAGGGAAGCTTGCGGGTGCCCGCCTCGGGGTGGAAGGGATGGTTGGAGACCTCAAAATATTCGGTCTTATCGGCGGGATAGTTGATAATCTCGACCTTGATGGGGTGAAGAATGGCGATACGGCGGGGGGCCTTCTCGTTCAGTTCTTCACGGATGCAGTGCTCAAGAAGCTCGTAATCGACGACGCTATACGCCTTCGCGACGCCCGCGCGCTCTACGAAATCGAAGATCGCTTCGGGGGTATAGCCGCGGCGGCGCAGGCCGCAAAGGGTGGGCATACGCGGATCGTCCCATCCGTCGACAAGGCCGGTCTCAACCAGCTGGCGGAGATACCGCTTACTCATGACCGTGTGGGTCACGTTCAGGCGGGCAAACTCGTACTGATGCGGCTTCTTTTCAAAACCGATATTATCGACCACCCAGTCGTAAAGCGGGCGGTGGTTTTCAAACTCGATCGAGCAGAGTGAGTGGGTGATGCCTTCCAGCGCATCCTGGATCGGGTGGGCGTAGTCGTACAGCGGATAGATGCACCACTTGTTGCCCTGACGGTGGTGATCGGTGTGAACGATGCGATAGATCGCGGGGTCACGCAGATTCATATTGGGCGAGGCCATATCAATCTTGGCGCGAAGCGTTTTAGCCCCGTCGGGAAATTCGCCGTTCTTCATTCTTTCAAAAAGCGCAAGGTTCTCTTCAACCGAGCGGTCACGATAGGGGCTATTCTTCCCCGCTTCGGTAAGCGTACCGCGGTATTCGCGCATCTCCTCGGGCGAAAGGTCGCATACGTAGGCCTTGCCGTCCTTGATCAACTGAATGGCGAACTCGTAGCATTTATCGAAATAATCCGAGCCGTAGAAGATGCCGCCGCTCGGCCGACAACCAAGCCAGGTAAGATCGCGGTAGATCGATTCGACGTACTCGTTATCCTCTTTGGCGGGGTTGGTGTCGTCGTAACGCAGGTTAAAAAGACCGCCGTATTTCTTCGCGGTATTGGCGTTGATCCAGATCGCCTTCGCACTGCCGATATGCAGATAGCCGTTCGGCTCGGGCGGGAAGCGGGTATGGATCTTTAATTCGGGATTATCACTAAGATCCTTATCGATGATGTCGTGAATAAAATTCGACTGAATGACTTCTTCCATTTTGATATCCTCACACAATTAAATGCTTAAAATGTTCGCGGCAAAGAGAAAGGCGCGTGGGATTGCCGTGCCCCGGGTACACCGCGCGCTCTCCCGAAAGAAGGAGAAGCTTGCGAAGCGATCCCCAAAGAGCCTCTGCGTTACCGCCGTAAAGATCGGTGCGACCGTAGCCGCCCCCGTCGAACACCGTATCCCCCGTAAAAAGAACCTCGCCGCTATCGAACACGCAAGAGCCCTTGGTATGCCCCGGGGTATGAATGACGGTTAGGCGTTCGTTACCGAAGGGTAAGACCTGCCCATCCCCCAAAAGAAGATCGGGCGGCGAAAAGGTAAGATCCTGTTCAAAAAAGTAGCGATAGCCGTTTTTGTAGGAATCGGTAAAGGCCTCGGCATCCTCAGCCATAACCATAACCGGCGCATCGGTAAACAGACGCCACTCTTCAAGCGCCAGCATATGATCGAAATGGGCGTGTGTCAGCAAGATTCCTTTAATGGGCGGCAGCTCGCCCAAAAGGCGGGCCTTGGCAACCGAGGGGTCTGCCGAAGGGTCGATCACATACGCCTCGCTCTTTTTATCATCGGTCACAAGATAGCAGGCCGAGGCAAAGGAGCCGGGGTATAAATTAACGATCTTCATACATTATCTCTATTTCTTGGTAATTCTAATATAGTATAACATAGTTTTTCCAAATTGTCTATAGGGCGCGCCTCTTTTTTTCGCGCTTTCACCCGAACGGACACCCCCTTTTCGCATATACTGATAATGCGTACCGAGAAAGGAGTTGATTCCGTCGATGCAAAAAATACGCATTGGCTCTATCACCTACGCCATGAAGGCGCGCCGACAGCTTTCCCTTCGTGGGATCCACGCGGGGCTTATCAAGACCGACGGCGGGGAAAACGAGGGGTGCGTCTACGGGATCGAGATCCCCGAGGACCGTCTTTTACAAGCCATCACCGTCCTACGGGAAAGCCGCATCGAATACCGATCTGTAAAGGATGATAAATGATTTATTTTGACAATGCCGCCACCTCCTTTCCGAAGCCGCCCGAAACCTACGCCGAGCTTTCGCGCGTGCTTTCCGAGTGCGTGGGGAATCCGGGGCGCGGCGCTCACGAGCCTTCTCTTGCGGCGGCCGAGGTGATCTACGATTGTCGCGCTTCGATCGCCGAGCTTTTCGGCAGCGGCGCACCCGAAAACGTCGTTTTTTCACTAAACGCCACCTCTGCCTTAAACCTTTCGATAAAGGGAATGGCGAAAAAGGGGGCGCATATCCTTATCAGCGATTTAGAGCATAACGCCACCTTCCGCCCCGTCTTTAAGCTGTATAAAGAGGGGCGGTGCCGCTATTCTGTCTTTTCTACGAAGGGCGACCTGATCGAAAATATAAAAGCCGTGCGTAAAAGCACGACGACGACGGTAATCGCCACCGAGGTCAGCAACGTAACCGGGCGGGCATTGCCAATCAAAGAGATCGGCGACTTTTGCAAAAAAGAAGGGCTTTCTTTTATTATCGACGGCTCGCAAGGGGCCGGCCACCGCCCACCGCTTTTGGAAGAGATCTATTACGATGCCTACTGCGCCCCCGCCCATAAGGGGCTTTTCGGGATCGCGGGATTGGGGTTTGCGATCCTAAGAAGCCCCCAAAGGGTTTCTACCCTCATCGAAGGGGGGAGCGGCGTATCCTCGTTCTCCCCCCTCATGCCGCAGAAATCGCCCGAGCGGTTTGAGGCGGGCACGCCGCCTACCCCCGCCATCGGCGCCCTGCTTGGCGGGCTTCGCGCCCTGCAAAGGATCGGGATCGACGCCGTAGCGCAAAAGGAAGCCGCGCTTCGAAAAAAGCTTTGCGAGGGGCTTTCGGTCATTAAGGGGATAACGGTTATAGAGCCGGAAAACGAAGGGGGCGTCGTTTCTTTCTTCCATCGGGAGAAAAAGGTCGATCTTATCGCTTCGTTGCTTGCCAAGGAGGGGATCGCGGTACGAGGGGGATATCATTGCGCCCCGCTCGCGCACCAAGCGATCGGCACCGAAAAAACGGGCACGGTGCGCGCAAGCCTCGGCTTTTTCAACACCGAACGGGAGGTCGATACCTTTTTAAAAACGCTGTCGGGGCTGCTTCTTTAAAAAAAGCCGCATATTTCGTCAATATGCGGCTTTTTTCTTCATTCGGTAAAAAACACTTTGCAATTCAAGGGGACGATCAGCACGCTCCCGCTTTCTTTTTCCACGCGTATTTTTCTCCCCGACTGCTTACCGAAAAGCGCCTCCTTAACCGGCTTTTCAAAGCGCAAAAGCAAATCTTCCTCACTTCGGTTGATGACGGTAAGCAGCTCTCTTTTTCGGCTGCGGCGCGAAAAGATCAGATATTTTTTTGAAAGGTGAAGCAAGAAAAATTCACCGCGACGGTAAGCGGGCTCTCTTCTTCGAAGCGAGCCGATCAACCGATACGCCAAAAGCAGCTCTTCTTCCATTCTGTGCCAAGGAAAGGGGCGGCGGTTTAAGGGGTCGGCATACCCCTCATGCCCAACCTCGTCACCGTAATAGACGGTCGGGATACCGGGAAGTGTTGCAAGCGTAAGATACGCCATTTTCAAAAGGCGGATGCCGCGGCTTCGCTCTTCGTTTGATAAGCGCATAAGCGAAAGCTCCTCGTTGCTGTGGCCTGCGGGGTCCTCCCCCGCAAGGGCGGTAAGGATACGCAGCGTATCGTGGGTTCCAAGCAAATTCATCGTAAGGTCGGCGATGCGCTTGGGCATATTGGGCAAAACCTCGGAAAGCGCATAGAAAAGCTTATCGGTTTCCCCACGTCGAAAATACGAAATCAGCCCCTCGCGCAAGGGATAATTCATTACCCCATCCAGCTCACGCCCGTTATAATAGCTTTTTCGCACGCCGTAGGCGACCTTATTCGAGGCGTCCTCCCAAACCTCGCCGTAAAGGATGCACGCTTGCCCATTTTCGGTTAACCGAGCGCGGATATCGGTCACAAAGCCGTCGTTTAGCTCATCGACCACGTCAAGACGAAAGCCGGCGATGCCGCGCCGCGCGTAGGTGGCGATCACCCCTTCTCTTCCCACGAAGAATGCGCGGCAGGACTCGCTTTCCGAGGGATGGATACGCGGCAGGATCGAAATCCCCCACCACGCGGTGTACTCGTCGGGATACCGCGAAAAGCGATACCAATCGTAATAAGGGGATTTTTTGCTCTGATAAGCCCCCGCGCTCTCATAGCGCCCGTAACGGTTGAAATATACGCTATCGTCCCCCGTGTGATTAAAGACCCCGTCAAGCAAAACGCGGATGCCGTAGGAGGAGGCGACCTTCAATAGATGCGAAAAGGCCCTCTCTCCCCCGAACATGGCATCGATTCTTTGGTAATCACCCGTATCGTATTTATGATTGGAATAGGCCTCGAAGATGGGGGATAGGTATACTAAGCGCACCCCCAGCGAAGCAAGATAGGGCATCTTTTCGGCCACCCCCCACAGCGTACCCCCGAAGAACTCGTTATTCTTAAGCGGGGCACCGGGGTAAGCGGGAAACGCGGGGCATCCCCCCTCCCAGTCGTGGTTGAGGACGGCATCGCTTCGCTTTGGAACGCGGCCGCCCTTGGCGAAGCGACCCACGAAAACGTGATAGATAACGCCCCCCAAAAGCCACCGCGGCTCGGGATGGTGAAAATCGGTCACGGTAAGCTGATGAGGGCGCCCGCCTTCGCTTCGCACAAAGCGCATCGCTTGCCCAACGGGATCGCGATTCGAATAGAGGATCCCCGCTTTCGTTCTTATGCAAAAGTCGAAAAGGAAGAGCCCTCTTTCCCGCGGGCGAACGGTGGCGCTATAAAGCTCGCAATCCCCCGAAAGCCCGCAAAAGGAAAGCCTTTTTTTGAGCGTCTTTCCCCTTTCCCGCCCGATTCGAAGCTCGACCCGATACGCGCCGATTCGGCGATCGATCCGCAAGCGAACACGAAGCGGGGTATTCACCGCGACCGAGCGGTAAAAAAGAGGGCGCCCACGGGAAAGAAGCGTGCATTCCCCGAAGGCTTCCCTCTCTTCTTTTAGAAAAGGTCCCATATTTACCGCTTAATGGGTCGCAAATGCCAAATGCCTTCGGCGTATTGGCGCACGCTGATATCGGCGGAAAAGCGACCGCTTGCCGCGATATTCAAAAGCGATCGGCGCCCCCATTCCTCGCCTCTTTTGTAATCGGCGAAGGCCCTTTCGCTTACGTGGCGATAGGAATCGAAATCGGCAAGGCACATATATGGGTCGCCAAGGATATTGCCCCGCCCCAGAAGATACTCGGCGATATGCGAAAAGCTTTCGCCCCCGATGCGCCCTTCAAGCCGCGCAATCGCGTTTTGTAAGCGAGGGGAACGACGGTAATATTCCGAAGCGTCGTACCCGATGCGCCAAAGCTCCTCAACCTCGGTAGCGTTAAGACCGAAGGCATAAAAGTTTTCATCGCCCACCGCTTCTTTTATCTCGGGGTTCGCCCCGTCAAGCGTGCCAAGCGTCAGGGCGCCGTTCATCATCAGCTTCATACAGCCCGTACCGCTGGCCTCCTTCCCGGCAAGCGAGATCTGCTCGCTGATATCGGCGGCGGGAATAAGCGATTCGGCTACGCTTACGTTGTAATCCTCGGCAAAGACGACCGAAAGGCGCCCCTTCGCCCTTTTATTCTCGCGTATTTCACGCGAAAGAAACCAAATAAGGCGGATCAGCTGCTTAGCCATATAATACCCGGGGGCGGCCTTGGCGCCGAAAATAAAGGTGGTTGGATAGACGTCGGCGTTCGGATCCTGGCAAAGCTCGTCGTACAGCGAAAGGATACGCAAAACGTTCAAAAGCTGGCGCTTATATTCGTGCATTCGCTTGATCTGCACGTCAAAGATCGAATCGGCACAAAGCGCCTCCCCTCCCCTTGCGACCATAAAGGCGGAAAAGCGCTCTTTATTCGCCCGCTTAATTTTCTGAAGGCGGGATACGACCTCGCCGTCGTCGGCGTATGCCGAAAGCTCGCTTAAGCGTAAGGGATCACGGCGGTAATGGGGACCTATCGTATCGTCCAAAAGCGAGCAAAGCAAAGGGTTCGCGTAGCAAAGCCAGCGGCGGTGAACGACGCCGTTGGTAACGCTTGTAAACTTCCAGGGGGTGGCATGGTAAAAATCGCTGAACACGCTTTTTTTCAAGATCTCGCTATGAAGGGCCGATACCCCGTTTACGGTATGCGAGCCGCAAACCGAGAGATTGGCCATACGAACCTGCCCGTTTGCCACGATCGCCATACGGGATATCCGATCCCAATCACCGGGATAAAGATTCCAAAGATCGGTACAAAAGCGGGAATTGATCTGTTCAACGATGGCAAAAAGACGGGGGAGCTTCATACGGAAAAGATCGACGCGCCAACATTCAAGTGCTTCGGGCAAGACCGTATGATTCGTATAGGAAACCGTCTTGGTAACGATCTCCCAAGCCGCCTCCCAGCTATACGAATAGACGTCCATCAGAATACGCATCAATTCGGGGATGCATAGGGCGGGGTGGGTATCGTTGATGTGGATCGCCACCCCCTCCGAAAACCCACGTAAGGAGCCGTTTTCCGAAAGGTAATCCCCCATGAGGCTTTGCAATGAGGCCGAGACCAGAAAATATTGCTGAGTAAGGCGCAAAAGTTTCCCTTCGTCGTGGTTATCGGGCGGATAGAGCTGCTTTGTGATCTCTTCGGCCTTCTCGCTTTCGGAAAGCGCCATAAGATACTCGGATTGGGTGGCGTACCCCTCGCCGGGGCGCTTTACGCCGCCTGCGCGCCAAAGGCGCAAAAGATTCGTCGCGTCGGTATCGGGGGCGCTGATCATCACGTCATAGGGGATCGCCCTTACCTCGTCGTATTCGGTATGCGTGATGCGAAGAGCCCCCCCTTCCCAACACTCTTCGATCTGCCCGCCAAAGCGTACGCTGACGCTTCGGTCGGGGCGGGGGGAAAGCCAAGCGCCGCCCAAAGAGCGCCAAGCGTCGGGCAACTCTACCTGCTCTCCCTCTACGATCTTTTGCTTAAAAAGACCGTTTTCGTAGCAAAGCGAATACCCAACGGCGGGGTATTCAAGGGCGGTAAGCGAATCCATAAAGCAAGCGGCAAGGCGCCCGAGCCCCCCGTTTCCAAGCCCCGGGTCGATCTCCTCGGAAAAGATCTCGTCAAAGCTATACCCGTAGGTCGAAAGCGTTTGGCAAAGCTCGTCGTAAAGCCCAAGGTTCATCACATGGTTTCGAAGCGAACGCCCCAACAAAAACTCCATACACAAATAATAGACGCGCTTTCCCTCCATTGCCGCCACCCGCTTTTTAAAGCGATGACGGTTCTCGCGCATGATATCCTTGATTGCTTGCACCGAGGCATGATACAGCGAATGGGCGTCCACCCCCTCCCTTTGGGCGTAGCCGCGGGAAAGAAGCTTTCGCTCAATACGAAGCGAAAGCCCGGGCGTTTCCTTTTTTGCGTTATTTTTACTCATTTTTTCTCCTACTCTTTACAGTTTTCTATAAAGCGCTATATATTCGGTTGCCGAGCGTTTCCAAGAGAAATCGCTTCGCATCGCGCGGCGGCGAAGCGCATCCCATTCCCCGTCCCCCGCCCCGTAAAGAAGAAGGGCGTCTTTAATACGAAAGAGGAAATCGTGCGCGTTATAATGCTCGAAAACAAAGCCGTTCCCTTTTCCTTCCCCATAGGGCGCGATCGTATCGGCAAGCCCCCCGACGGCGCGCACGATCGGCACGGTGCCGTATCGGCAGGCGATCATTTGGGCAAGACCGCAGGGCTCGCTTTGCGAGGGCATCAAGAAAAGATCCGACGCCGCGTAGATTTGCTTCGAAAGCGTGCGGTCAAAGGCGAAAAGCACACGCGCCCGACTTGGGTAGCGCGAGGCGATCTCCCGAAGGATATATTCGTAATCGGCATCGCCGCAGCCGAGAAGGACAAACTGGATATCCTCCTCCAAAAGCTCGTTTAAAATATGCAAAAGAAGATCGATCCCCTTTTGTCGGGTCAGGCGCGTGACCATAGCGATCAAAGGGACATCTTCGCCGCTCGGAAGCCCTAATTTCTCTTGAAGGAATTTTTTGTTTTCCTTCTTGCCGACCTCAAGCGTTGAAAGCTTATAGGGAAAGGCGAGCTCTTCGGCGTTCTCGGGCGAAAAATAGGAAGTATCCAGCCCGTTTACGATCCCCGTCAGCTTATGCCCTATCATAGAAACGATCGGGGAAAGACCGTGTGAAAAGAAGGGCTCCCGAAGCTCCTCGGCGTAACGGCGGCTGACGGTGGTGGCCGCATCGCAAAGCACGAGCGCCCCCTTGGCAAGGTTGATGCACCCGTCATACTCCAAAAGCCCCTCGTGCGCTTCGGAAAGCCCGAAAACGTCCCCCAGCGTCTCTTTGCCGTACTTCCCTTGAAATTCGATGTTATGAACCGTATATACCGCGCGGATACGGGAAAGCGTGGGATGATCCCGAAAAAGCGTTTTCAGATACACGACGGTAAGGGCGCTTTGCCAGTCGTTGGCGTGCAAAATATCGGGAATACGGTCGCTTTGGCAAATAAATTCAAGCACCGCGCGAGAGAAAAAGGCAAACCGCTCTCCGTCGTCGTACTCGCCGTATAAAGCGGCTCGCTTAAAGTAGCGCTTGTTCTCGATGAAATAATAGGATACGCCCGCAACTTTACGCTCGTACACCGCGGCGTAGGCACGCCGCCAAGCAAGCGGAACGACCCCCTCCCAGATCTTTTTCATGCGGGCTCTTTCCTGCCCGCTTATCGCCTCGTAAAGCGGCATAATGACCCCGACCGAAGAATCTTTTCCAAGAGCTTGGCGAACGGCGCGCGGAAGCGACCCCATCACGTCGCCAAGACCGCCGCTGGCGGCAAAGGGCGTTACCTCGCTTGAAACGTATAGGATCCGCATATCACACCTTCCTATCCTTCGGGATATACATCGGCATCGTGCTATGCCCCGAAAGGTGGCGGCCGTCCCCGATCACGACCGATTTATCCGAAACCAAGCAATTAAGCGTACATCCCTCTCCAACATAGGTGTTTTCAAACAGCACGCAATTGGTGACGATTGAGCCCCTTCCAACCTTGACACCGCGGAAAAGAACCGAATTTTCGACCCGCCCCTCAATCACGCAATCGTCTGCGATCATACTTTCGCTTACACAGCTTTCCCCCCGATACCGAACGGGGGAAGAGTTATGTATGCGGGTGAGAATCGGGCGACGCGGATTTCCGAAAAGAGCCGCCCTTGCCGAGGGATCGCGGGTCAAAGCGATGCTTTCGTTGAAATAATCGTTGAAATTCCCAACCGACACGACCGCCCCCTCGTAAAGCTCTATCCTTATATCGTATCCTTCTCTCCCCGCAACGATAAAATCGCGCGAAAGGCTCTTATACCCCCTCTTCTCCGCTTCCTTCAAAAGCTGAAGCAAAAAGGGGCGGCTGACGATAAAAGCATCGGTAAAAAGATAGGGGTATCCGCGGGGCGCACCCTTTCCGATTGCGGCCCCCGTAAGGCGCCCCTCCTTATCGCCTTTTAAGAAAAGACGGTTGGCGCTCTCCCCCGAAAGAGGGCGCCCCTTGGTCGCGAGAAGGGTCATATCACAGCCGTTTTCTTGGTGACGTCGAAGAAAGGTTGAAAGATCGGGGTTGAAAACGTATTCGCAATCCGCCATCACGATCAGCTCTTCCTTCATCGATTCAAGGTTTCCCCGAATGCTTTGAAGCGCCTCTAAATGCGTTTTGTAGACCCCGACCGCTTGCATGGGATTCGCCGACTGAAAGGGAGAAAAAAGGGTGATCCCCCCGCGGCGGCGCGCCAGATCCCAATCCTTTCCGCTTCCGATATGATCAAGAAGCGAGCGATAATTGTAGTTGGTGATCACGCTGATATTCGAAATGCCCGCGTTTACCATATTGGAAAGCGCGAAATCCACAAGGCGGTAACGGCAGGCAAAGGGCAACGCCGCCAGCGTTCGATCCGCGGTAAGGCAGGAACGCTTGTTTTCATTCAAATTGGAAAAAACGATACCCGCAGCCTTCAAAATAACACCTTCTTTCCTTCACTTTCAAAGGGCGCTTCCCCCGAGATGACCGTGATGCTTTCCCGCCCGCCCTTTTCTTGACCGACGAGAACCCCTTCCCCGATCGTAGCTTCACGGTCGACGATCGCGTAATGCACGCGTGCGCCCCGCTTGACCGTAGCATCGGCCATAATGACCGAATTATAGACCTCGGCGCCTTCCTCGACGACGACCCCGCCCGCAAGGATCGAATTGACGACCGTGCCGTTCACCGCCGTTCCTTCGGAGATCATAGAATTCTTGATGCATGCCTCTTTGCCGATAAACTGGGGCGGGCGCGCCGTATTGCGCGAATAAATACGAAAATCGTTTTCTTGCCGCTTGATGATCGAGCCCTCGCCAAGCAGATCCATATTGGCCCCCCAAAGGCTTTCGATGGTCCCAACGTCCTTCCAATACCCCGAAAAGCGGTAGGAAAAAAGCGGCTCGCCCGCTTTGAGAAGACGGGGAATGACGTCCTTACCGAAATCGTTGGAGGAGGTAGGATCCTTTTCATCGGCCTCTAAATATTCAACCAGCGTTTTCGTGTTGAATATGTAGATGCCCATCGATGCCTGATCGTTTTTCGGTTGCTTCGGCTTTTCTTCGAATTCATAGATACGCCCGTCCTCCTCGGTATTGCAGATACCGAAGCGAGAGGCCTCTCTTAGGGGAACGCAGACCGTAGCGACCGTGCAGACCGCCCCCGTTTTCTTGTGCGCGGCCAGCATCTTGGAATAATCCATTTTATAGATATGATCCCCCGAAAGGATAAGAACGTAGTCGGGATCGTAAAGCCTTATAAAATCAAGGTTTTGATAGATGGCGTTGGCCGTCCCCCGGTACCAATCCGAATGATCGCTTTTTTGATAGGGCGGCAAGACCCGCAAGCCGCCGCGAGCGCGGTCAAGATCCCAGGGCGCGCCGTTTCCGATATATTCGTTAAGATCGAGGGGCTGATATTGGGTCAGCACCCCCACCGTATCGATCCCCGAATTGATGCAATTGGAAAGCGCAAAATCAATGATGCGGTATTTCCCGCCGAAGCTGACCGCCGGCTTGGCTGTATGCTTGGTTAGCGCGAAAAGGCGGCTTCCCTGCCCCCCTGCCAAGAGCATGGCGATACATTCCTTCTTAAAAAACATAGCTTCTCTCATTTCTCACTAAATCTATTGGGGCGAAAGAAGCCCCTCTTTCTCTATCCTTTTAAAGACCGCCCCCGCAAGCGGCGGTAGATCAACGATCAGCCTTTCCCCCTCTATCCTATGGGGGATATCCCCCACCTCCAAGGTAGAAAAAACGCTTTGGTAGGATCCCCCCTCGGGAAGCTTGATGCTTATCCCTCGGTTTTCCCGATCCGAAAAGCCGATCAGCGCAAGGATCTCCTCGCCCTCTTTTGAAAAGCGGCGGTAGCCGACGTAGCCCCCCTCGCTTTCATCGGCATAGACCCACCGAAAGCCCTCGTCGGAAAAATCGATCTCGTAAAAGGCGGGGGTCGAAAGGTACAAGCGGTTCAAGGCGGCAACATATTCCCGAAAAGCGTAATGCTTTTCGTATCCCAGCATAAACCATTCCAGCGAGCGGCGGAAGTCCCATTCCGCAAACTGGCCGTATTCACTGCCCATAAACAAAAGCTTTTTTCCGGGAAAGGTCGTATAAAACAGAAGCGCGCAACGCGCAAGGGCGAATTTTTCCTCATAGCTTCCGTACATTTTCCCAAGAAAAGAGCCCTTTCCGTGTACGACCTCATCGTGCGAGATCGGTAAAACATAGCGTTCCGAAAAAGCGTAGGTGATCGGGAAATTCAAGGCCGAATGAAGCCCCTTTTTTTCGTTTGGCGGGCTTTTTAGGTATCGGTAAAGGTCGTTTGCGAAGCCCATATTCCATTTTAGGTCAAACCCAAGCCCCCCCGCTTCCAAAGGCGCCGTAACGCCGGGATACGAGGTCGATTCCTCGGCGATCATCAAGCAATCGGGAAAGACGCTCTTTACAGCGCCGTTCAGCTTTTTTAAGAAGGCCTCGGCCTCCAAGTTTCGGTTGGTTCCCAAATGATTTGGCTCCCATTCCCCCTCGGCTCGGTCATAATCAAGATAGAGCATCGAGGAGACCGCGTCGACCCGTAGCCCATCCAGATGAAATTCGCGCAGCCAATACAAAGCGTTTGAGATCAGAAAGCTTTGCACCTCCCCGCGCCCAAGGTCAAAATAACGCGTGCCCCAAGAGGGGGATTCCATGCGGTAGGGCGAGGCATATTCGTAAAGAGGCCCCCCGTCAAACTCGTAAAGCCCCCATTCATCCTTCGGGAAATGCGCGGG
>JAZRFI010000110.1:0-6943 GCA_045661285.1 Eubacteriales bacterium
TCCACGGTCGCGACCGAGGGATTGGAGGAGGTATAGGTAAGAAGCAGGTCCGAGGCGCCGGCCGGCTTAAAGACGGTCGATACCGTGACCGACTCACCCACCGAAAGGGCGTTCTTTTCAACCGAGCATTCGATGCTTTCCAAGCGGCCCGAGCTTACCTCTACGATAAAGCTGTCACGGAAGCCGCCGTCCACCGTCGTTACGGTGACCTTGGCGGTACCGGCCGACTGGGGAACGATCTCGTTCTCCGAAAACAGAAGCTCGCAAAGCTCGCTTTCCCCGACCTTCTCGGTCGAGAATTTCACTTCGCGGTTCTTGGCGTTGGTGGGGTATACGGCGTAATCCACCCGATAGGTTTCGTCTTGGTCAAGATCAAGGTATACGATACGGTCACCGAGGATCTCGATGCCGCTGACCGGCACCTCGACCGCAAGGCTTAAGGTCCTTGTGGCCGCGAAAAGGCTGACCATTAAGAACAGCGGGAGGATAAGAACCAATAAAATAATCTTTTTGTTCACGGTAATTTCCTTTATTTACGCAATAAGCGAGTTGAAGCTCAGATCGATCTTGTGCGTGTAATAGAAGATGGAGAAAAGAAGGTAAAGGAGCGCTATGGCCGAGGGAAGCACGTAGGTAAGCGCTTCACCCGCCAAAAAGACCCCGCTGCCCGCAAGCATCGCGGCGGCGATCGCCGAAAGGCCCGCAAGCGTGGCAAGGATCAGCCCAACGGCAATGACCTTGGCCATGGTCTTTTGCGCGGCCCGCTCTCTGGCGTCCTCTCCCGCGGAAAGAATCGCGCCGTCAAGATCCATACGGGTCGCAAGCAGGATCTGCGAAAGCGTAAAGGCAACGCCGATCAAGCCGACGGCCAACGCATCGATCGGCGCAAGCGCGGTCGTCATCGCCAGGATGACGGTGCTTGCGATCACCGAAAGCGTGCTGACCCCCGCCGAGAAAAGAACCTTGGAGAGCAGGATGCGAGAGGGCTTTAAGGGAAGCGTTTTGGCGGTTAAGGCCGAAAGCCCGTCACGCGAGATATTGGTCGCGCAGAAGGTATTCGTCAAAACCCCGAAGACCAAAACGATAAAGAGCGAAAGCGCAAAGGTCGGCGAAAGACCGATCGCGTTCTTTACCAGCGTTTCAAAGAGGGTGTAGCAGCAATAGATCATCATGGGCATCGCCGCGGCGATCGAAAAATACGAAAAGGTATAGGAGGGTGTGCGGAACACCGTCAAAAATTCTTTTTTGATAAGCGAAAGATCGGGGGAAAGACGGTGGAAACGGCGCCCCCCTCTCCCAAGATGCCGCGTTTCGTTTTTATAAAGCGCGGCGTAGAAGAGCCCGTGGGTCACGAAGCAAACGGCAAGCGCCGAAACGGCAACGCCCCCAAGCAGAATAAGAATGGGGATAAGCGGATCCTTCCCAAGCACGATCTCGGCCAACAGATTGGCAGGATACGCGTATTGCAGAAGCTTTTGCATAAAGGAAAGGAATTCGGCGTTAAAGAGGAACCGGATCGAGCCGGTCTCAAGGAGCGACTGTACGATTGAAAGAAGGTGCGAATAAAGCCAGAACGCGCCGACCAAAAGGCCCGAGAAAAGAAGGAAGGTAAGCGGATAGCAGCGCCCGATCAGCTCAACGGCCTTCATATAAGGCCAAAGCAAGAGCGCCGAAACGAGAAGGGCCACGGGCGGTATAAACAAAAAGGTGAGCAGCGAAAAAAGGACGAAAGGAAGGTCTGCCCCCAAAAGAAGCCCGATCACGATATCGACCGGCAGGATCAGCAAAAAGGAGGTCGCATAGCTTTCCAGAAGCAAAACCGTCATTTTGGCAAAATAGAGGGTGGAGGGTTTAACGGGCAGGCGAAGAAGCACGGCGCGATCGTCTGTCTTCACAAAGCGCTTTCGCATCCGTTCAAGTCCCATAAGGCTGATTGCCACAAGGATCGCGGCGTAGCAGAAATTTAAGAGCTCAAGCCCGCGAGCCATAGGGTCGCTTTGCTTGTTGACCTTGATCTCCATATAGCCCTTCGCCACCGTATAAAGCAAAAACACAAAGGCGGCGGCCACCGTAAGCGTGATAAGCGCCGAAAGGATAAGGCCGAAGATATCGCCCTTGCCTCCCGCTCTCTTTTTGGGGAAGAGCTTTTTGAACTCGTATTTGAAAAATACCGAAAAATTCGTTTTCATGCCCTTGCCTCTCTGTGGGTGATCGAAAGAAAGTGGGTCTCCAGATCCTGCCCTTCCTTTTTAAAGGCTTCCAGATCCAGCTCCTCTATGATGCGGCCGCGGTCGATAACGTACGCGCGATCGCAAAGCTTTTCGACCACGTCAAGGTTATGCGAGGAAAAGAGAACGAGGTTTCCTTCTTCGCTGTATTTCTTAAAGAAACGCTTGACTTGGTTGGACGTGAAGGGGTCAAGCCCGACCATCGGCTCGTCAAGGATAAAGACCTTGGGGCTGTGAATGAGCGCGCCCATCAAGGAGATCTTCTGCTTCATACCGTGTGAATAGGAGGAGATCTCGTTATAGATCGAATCCCCAAGGGCAAAAATCGATTGCAGATACGCAAGTCTTTCCTGCCTCTCCGCGGCGCCGACGCCGTATACGTCGGCCAAGAAATTCACAAATTCAAATCCGGTCATACGCTCAAAAAGATTAAACTCGTCGCTGACGTAGCCGAAATTCTTTTTGGCCCCGATCGGATCCTTCTTGAGGTCGCAACCCGCGATCTCGATGGAGCCGCCCTCGTACGGGTGCATGCCCGTGATGCATTTAATGGTAGTCGACTTGCCGGCGCCGTTATGCCCGAGGATGCCGACGATCTCGCCGCTGTCACCGCAAAGGTTGATGTTCTCAACGGCGTAATCGGTCTTGCCGCCATATTTCTTTTTAAGGTCTTTTACGCTTATTAACATAGTCTTCTCCTTGCATCGCTTTACGTTTTTGGTCTGTCCCGTGGGGGTGAACGAAAGCTTCCTAAATAAAGTATTTTATTATATATATAAGACAATGGTTGCAAAAACAGTATATCACCAAACCTCATCCTTGTCAACGACGCCCCTGCCCGAAGCCGCCGAATTCGACCGAAAAAGACGGGCATCGACCGTCTTTTTCGCCCAATTCTACGAAGAAGAGAGAAAACTGTATGACAATAAAGTTTTACAAAATGCTTAAATTAGTGCCAAGTTGCGAAGTTTTTTGAAATTGGAATTAGAATTTTGTAAAACATACTTTACTATTATGGAAAATTTACATCTCTTTTTTCGTATCCGTCCCGTTTTGCGGGGCGGCGTTGGTGTATTCGTACCAAAAAAGGAAAAAAGAGGTAAAAATCGCCTCGGATTTTTACCTCTTTTCGCTTGCCCCTCGCGCTTCTTTCACGCGCCGTTCCCGGGGTATGGTGCGCATGGCTTTTTTATCGTTTCATCAGGTGAACGAGAACCTCGACCATTTTTTCCATCGCCTCAACGGGGATAAATTCGTAAATGCCGTGATAGTTTTCCCCGCCGGTCGAAAGGTTGGGGCAAGGGAGCCCCATATAGGATAAGCGCGCCCCGTCTGTCCCCCCGCGAACCGGAAGGATGCAAGGGGTGATTCCCGCCTTCTTCATCGCGCTCTTTGCATCCTCCACGATATGCATAAAGGGCTCGATCTTCTCTTTCATATTGTAGTAGCTATCCTTTATCTCAGCAAGGAAGGTTCCCTCGCCGTATGCGGCGTTCATCTCTTTGGTGAGATCAGCAACGAAGCGCTTCCTTTCTTCAAAGCGCTCTCGATCGTGGTCGCGAATGAGATAGCGAAGCGTTGATAGGCTTTCATCCCCCGCCATCTCGCAAAGGTGGTAAAAGCCCTCGTACCCCTCGGTATGGGCGGGGGTCTCCTCCTTCGGCATGCGGTTGATAAGATCGGCCGCCATAAGCGAGGCGTTCTTCATTTTATTTTTGGCGCTGCCGGGGTGAATATTCACGCCGTGCACCGTGATCACGGCCGAGGCGGCGTTGAAATTCTCGTATTCGATGCTGCCAAGCGCCCCGCCGTCCACGGTATACGCCCACTCAGCCGAAAGGCGCGAAAGATCAAAGCGGTTAGCCCCTCTTCCGATCTCCTCATCGGGGGTGAAGGCGACGGCGATGCGGCCATGCGCGATCTCCGGATGAGAAAGAAGATACTCGCACGCCGAAAGGATCTCGGCGATCCCGGCCTTATCGTCGGCGCCGAGAAGCGTCGTGCCGTCGGTCGTGATAAGGGTACAGCCAACGTAGTCTTTAAGCTGCGGAAAGACCTCGACCGTAAGAGAAACACCCTCGCAAAGCGGTATATCGCCGCCGCTATATCGCACGATTTGGGGCTTTATCCCATCTCCCTTCACCGCATCGCTGGTGTCCATATGCGCGATAAAGCCGATCGAAGGGTCATTTTCCCGCCCCGCCGTCGCGGGGATCTCTCCGTATACGTAGCCGTTTTCGTCCTGCACGACCGAGGAAAGCCCAATCGCCTTCATCTCCTCAGCCAAATATTTCCCAAGGACCGTCTGACTTTCGGTAGAAGGGCAGGCATCCACCTCGGGGTCGGAATTCGTCCCAAAGGAAACGTATTTCAAAAAGCGTTCGCTTACCGTCATTCTTCTTTCCTCACTTTTTTCTTTTATTATAACAAACAAGGGCCGCCCCCAAGCAAAAGCGGGTCGGCAAAACGAGGGGGTGTTTTATTCTTGGGAAGCGGATAGCTTATGCAGGTGATTTCCCACAAAAAAGCGCGGATCGCTGCTTTCCTCAAATATGACCCACAGATAATCACGGCCGAATTCGATTCTCCCCTTTACCCCTTTTTCGTTAAAGACAAGCGCTCCGTTTTCCAACGTAGCCGTCAGCTCCAGGGTGGATTCGGTCGTTTCGTCCAGCATATAATTCTCTCTTTCCGGATCCTCGTAGCAGAAGGAGAACGCATAATAAAACGTGATCTTCCTCTGCGTATCGGCCGTCTCTTCCACGACAACGTCGGTTTTGCTCCTCGCAAGCTCCTTATCGGGCACGGTTTTTTGAAGGCTTGCGAGCTTTTCAAAGCGTTTACCGACGGCGGCCCGCGCAAGATCCTCTCCCCCACCGTCCAGCGGCGTATAGGTCAGCTCTGTGACGTTTCGCGTTTGCTCGTTCGGCTCAAACGGCTCGTTGTAGCGGCAATATTCCCCATAATAAAGCTCCAGCGATCTCTCAAAGCTGATGCGCTCGGTCTTGCCGTCCTTTGTCAGATAGCGATTGCCGTTCAAGAGGGCAAGAATGGAATATCTCATGCTATATTCACCGTTGCGCGTAAGCTCGTACACCGTATATTTCAATTCTTCGGCCCGGTTATCGTCTACGTGGATAAGGCCTTCGTCATCCAGCCAGCAGGTCTCCCGCCAAAACGCGTCCAGCAAAACGGGCACCCCGTTTCTTTGCGTAAAGATGGCCTTGATCCGATAATCCTCCCCCATAAGCACCAATTCGTCCTGCCCGTCGCCGTTCAGGTCGATCTCGTCATAGCCCGTATAACGGCTCCCGTAATTGGCCGCAAGCAGAAGGCGGATATAATATTGAAAGGATTGGTCATCGGGGTAAATAAACAGCTCGTCGTATGTGTTCCCTTGCCATTTTTGAATTTGAAAATCATCCGCACAGGCAACGATTTTTTTATAGGTCTCCCGGATCGCCGCGTAGCTTGAAAAATCGGCTATCGGTCGCCCCTCGCTTGCAACAGACTCCTTTAAGGGTAAATAGATATAGGGGGATATCCACTTAAGCGTTATCGCATATCCCACGTAATCGACCTTCGCGGCCTCCCGATGCAGCTCGCGGAAGGTGTCCGCGTCAATCGGAACGCGGACCCCCTCCACGGTTTGGAAAAAGCCCTCCGTTTCCAGGCTTTCCCGATCGTAGCGCTGTCCGTATTCGTTTTCATACACCATTTTTTCTCCGTCCACACGGGCGGTGCAATAAACGATCTCACAAGGATTTCCGCTTTCCATTCTTCTCTCTACAAAAAAGCGATTTCCCTCGGCCTGCCGAATGGCTTTTTCCGCCCCGTAGCAGGCTTCAAGCAAAAGAGGTTCCTCCTCCGAAAGCGTAAGAACGGCCATAACGCTAAAGCGCGTCAAAAGGAGAAGCTCCGGCGTTCCGTTTCCGTCCATATCCTTAAAGCCGTACCCCAGCCATGTCACGACCGACGTCCACTCAACGATTCCGCAAAGCGCCTCTTCGATGTCCCTTTCCCGTTGGCTCATTCCCTCGGTAGAGAGCATAGACAGCGCTTCCCCATTGTGCTTAGCGGTAAGAAGCGATACGTACCGCGCTATAACATCCTGATATAAGCCCTTCTGCTCCTCATAGGTCATTGGGGGCGGGTCCTTCGGAACAGGCGTACAGCCAACCGCCGGCAAAACGAGCAACACACAAATCAAAAACGATATAATTCTCTTCATTTGTACTCCTTTTCCGTTTCACCGCCTCGTCACCCCTCGGCGCATAAGACTTTCTTTTCTTTAATAATACCTCTTATCTTAAATTATACCATAAATTCCTTTTCTGTCAATAACCGCGCCCCTTTGCGCCCCCAACAAACGACCGTCCGCCGCCCGTTTTTTCCGTATCGCATGGGCGCCACATCTCCCCTGAAAGCGTAGGGGCGAGCATGGCTCGTCCGCCTCAACAAAAAGAAGCCGATACAAAAAAAGAAGCTCGACCAAAACCACCCCTTTGACGCCGGTGACAAGGTATTCGCCATAGGCGAAGATACTCGCTTTGCTCGTATGCGAACTTGCCGCGCGCTTTGCGCGCCAAGTTCGGATCAAAGGCGACTCGACCATAAAAAAACCGCCTTTTCGGCGGTGGTGACAAGGTAACTCCGCTTCGCTCCGTGATCCCCTCGCCCTGCGCCTGACAAGCAAGCTTGTCGATCTTCGGGTG
>JAZRFI010000111.1:0-5920 GCA_045661285.1 Eubacteriales bacterium
TAGCGTCCTGGAAGATCATCGACATACGGCTTCCGCGGATCGCTTGCATCTTCTTTTCGGGCAGATCCTTTAATTCCTCGCCCTCCAGCTTCAGTTCGTCCACCGAGATAAGGGCCGGCGGGGAATTCAGAAGCTTCATGATCGAAAGAGAGGTCATACTCTTTCCGCAGCCCGATTCACCGACGAGCGCGACGCACTCGCCCTCGTTGATATCGAGGTCAACGCCCTCGACCGCGCGGATGATGCCCATCTCGTTGGGGAAGATAACCTTAAGATTGCGCAGCTTCAGCACATTCTTCGCGTTGTCCATTGCACACTTCCTCCCCTTCTTCGGTTTCGTCCATCGAATCGAATACCTCTTGGATATAGGTTCCGTTCAGATGCTTAAAGATCTTATAAACGCTGCTCGTTTGCTTCATCTTCGGGTTAAAGACCTCTTCCATTGCCACGCCGATACGCATAAAGGCAAAGACCGCGAGGAAGATACCGATACCGGGGGCGATGATCCACCACCAGTGACCGAAGAGCATGGCGCCGCCGCTTTGTACCTCGGCAAGCATTTTACCCCAGCTGATCGCGGTGGGGTCACCAAGCCCTAAGAAGCTGAGCCCTGCCTCGGCAACCATGATGCCGGCGCTCGTAAGAGCGGTCGACATAATAAGCAGGTTGGAAACACCGGGCAGAATATGCTTCATCATAATATGCATACGGGAGGCCCCCGCAAGCTCGGCCGCCTTAACGTAGTTGCTGTTTTTCAGAACCAGCGTCTGCGAGCGAATGACACGGGAAAGCCCCTGCCAGCCGAAAATGGTGAAGATAAAGATGATCATACCGTAGCTCTTACCAAAGAGATTGGTCAGAACGATGGTAAGCGGCAGGGTCGGGATAACCAGCATAACGTCAACCACCCGCATGATCGCGGTATCGACCCAGCCGCCGACGTATCCCGCCAAAATACCCATAAAGGCACCGAGGAAGCAGGTGAGAATACCGGTCACAACGCCGATCGAAAGCGAAACGCGCGAGCCGTAGACCAGCATACTGAAAATATCCTGCCCCGTCGAGATGGTGGTACCGAGGGGATGCTCCCAGCTCGGGGAAAGGCCCTTTTCGCTACGCTGTGTGACGTCATACGGGTCAAAGGGCGCGATAAGCGGCGCAAAGACCGCCATAATGACGAGCAGCGCAAGCAGGATCAGCCCCACGCGGCCCTTCGGGCGGCGCCAGAGCTTGGCGATGAATTTCCCGGTACCGATGCCGGTCTTTTTCAGCCAGGTCCAAAGGCCGATCCCAAAGGCTTTCAGTGCCGAGGGGGTCGCCTTGACGATGCGCACGGTGGTCGGGGGGATCGCTTTAAAGAAGCGAACGGTTGCTGAGGGGGTCGCCTTGCAAACGGCGATGAACCCACGGGCGAATTTCTTGGAAAGGTCAGCAACCTTGCCGAAGAAGGATGTAAGAGAGGTAAGGATCTTATTCATCATCTGCGCCCTCCCTTCGCCGCGGCACGCGGGTCAATCAAGCAATAGCAAAGGTCGGTGATAAGGTTGGCGACCAGCGCAAAGGTCGAAAGGAACAGCATAATACCCATCATCAGCGGGTAGTCGTTGCTGTTGTTTGCCTCAAGGAACAACGTACCCATACCGTTCCAGTTAAAGATCTGCACAATAACGACGGCGCCGCCAATCAGACCGCTGATGCTCATACCGAGGTTGGTAACGATCGGCAGAATGGCGTTACGGAGCGTGTGCTTATAAAGAACGGTGCTCGTGGAAAGACCCTTCGAGCGGGCGGTTAAGATAAAGTCCTCGCCCGATACGGCGATCACGCTGTTACGGGTCGATTGCGCGTAGCCGACGATCGAGCCGATCGACATACTGAAGATCGGAAGCGCGGCGTTGTAGAATACTCTCTTGATCGCTTCCCACGACCAATCAAAGCCCGCGACCATATTCGGGTCGGTATAGGCGGGGAACCATTCCCATTCAAAGCCCATGTAGAGAATAAAGATCAGGGCGATGAAGAAGGCGGGGAGGGCGGTCGTGAAGGTGGAGGCGTTCATTAAGACGAGGTCGGGCCAGCGCCCCCTTCGCCAAGCGGCAAAGGCGCCGAACAAAACGCCGAACAAAACGCCGATCAGCATCGTGCTGACAGACAGCACCAAGGTCCACGGAATACGCTCAAAGATGAGGTCGATAACCTTCGGAGAGCCCGATTTGAACGAGGTTCCGAGGTCACCGTGGAAGAGGTCGTTTACGTAGTTTAAGTATTGCTGTCCGGTCGAAACGTCAAAGCCGTATTGCTTGCGCGTTAAGGCCTTGACCGCCTCGTAAGCGTCGTCATCCATGTTGCCCTGGGGCGGATAATAGCGCTCGGCGGGGTCGTCTACCCCGATACGGGGAATAAAGAAATTGAGGGTCAGAACGACAAAGAAAATGATGATCGTATAAAAAATACGACGAAAAACGTATCCTTTTGACATAATGCCCCCTTACTGAACTCTTTGAAGGTTCTGCAGCGACTCGGTGCTGAAGCAGGTGCCGCCCGTCGGGGCGATCCAGCCCGTATAACGGTCACTCCGCGCGACCGATACGATCTGCGAGCAATAAAGCGGGATCTTATAATACTGCTCGGCGATCTCTACCTGAAGCTCCTTCAGAAGCTCGTATTTCGTGTTGCGGTTGATGGTGGTTCTCATCTCGTCGATCTTCGCCTTCATTTCCGCGTCCTGCAAGCGGCCGTAGTTCGAGGATTTGCCGAGATTGACGAAGTGCGAATTCATCATAATATCGGCCGTGGAGGCGGTGAAGGATACGCCCTGCAGCGTCATATCGAATTTGCCCGAATAGAGATAGGTGTTCTCGGGCGTGCTTCCCTTCGGGGCGTATTTGACCTCCACCCCGATCTTTTGCAGCTGAACCTGCAAGAAGCTGATCAGATCCTGCTCACCGGGCGAGCCGAGGATCTCGTAGCAAACACGCTTTCCCTCGTAAAGACGGTAGCCGTCCTTATCCTTTTCGGGGCAGATCTCATCCAAAAGACGGTTGGCCTCGGCAACACGGGCGTTGTAATCGTTTCCGAAAATGTTATGCGCCAAGGGATTGTAGATCTCGGTTTGGGACGAAGAAACCAGACCCATGCTAAAGGTCGTGGCGGCGCCCCCCTGTACGCTTTGGATCAGGTTTTCCTGGTTGATGGCAAGGGCGATGGCCTTACGGAAGTTGACGTTTTTGAAAAGGGCGCGAAGCGGGGTGGTTTGCTCGGTCGTCGGGTTGAGGTTGAGGACCAGCGTTTCGGCGTAGGTACCGCCCGAGCGCAGGGTTACAATATCCTCTTCCTTTTCGAAGAGAGGGCTGTAGTTCGGGTTGACCGAGGAATCGAGAACGTCGATATAGCCGTTTAGGATCGAGAAGATCGCCACGTTCTGCTCTTGATACAGAATGAACTTCAGCTTGTCGACCTTGTAAAGATAATCGTCGCCGTCCTTAAGGTGGTAATCCTCGCGGCGGTCAAGCACGATGACCTGCGCGTTCGAGTGCGCGGTATCTAAGGTAAAGGGGCCGCAGCCGACGGGATTCATGTAAAGGCTTTTCAGCGCGGCGCTCGGGTCGGTGCTGTTGACCTGCTCGCGCTTCTCTACGTCGGGGTTATTGACGATGGGGGCGTACAGATGCTCGGGCAGGATCAGAACCGTGGTAAAGAGCGAGGTAATGGCGCCGAGAACCTTTTTGGTATGTAAGTAAATAACGGTATCCTCTTCGCCCTCGGCAAAGGTATACTTGTTACCGGGGTTATGGGCGGCGGTATACAGACCGTTCTTCGTACGCGTGCCGGACTGATACTCGTGGTTGAGGTCGGCGACCCACGCCAAAGCGCCCGCGTGGTTCGAGCGCGAGTTGTCGGCGCACAGGTCGAAGGAGAAGTAAACGTCCTCTACCGTTACGGGCGTGCCGTCACTCCAGGTCGCGTTATCGTGTAGGGTGACCTTTACGGGGATATAAGCGCCTTTGCTGCCGTAATGGTATTCAAGCGCGTCGTAATCGACCTTGCCGTCTTCGGTTACAAGAGGCGTGCCGTCGGGCGCGATGTAGCACCATTCCTTGGCAAGGTTCGGCAAAAACTCACCCGTCGCATCGTCCTGCTGGAAAAGCGTGCTGTAGATCATGCTGGAAATGGTGGGGGCAATACCGTCACGCGATTGCCAGGGCATGTAGGACGAGGGGAAAGAGGTCCCCACGTGGCCGATATACAGCGTGTCGCTTGTATCGTTCATTCTTTCCTTGCTTGCGCCGCCGCAGCTGCTAAAAAGCGGAACCAGCATCGTAAGCAAGCAAAGGAACGCGAGAATTCTTTTAAAGCTTCGCATAATAACTCCGTTTTTTGAAAATTCGGTAAGAACGCAAAAAGACCGTAGAATAGACCACGGTCAGTTTGCGTTTATACAATTAACCGATGGGGGGGAACTGCATCTTGGCGCCGAAGCCTTCCTTCGTTGCGCTGTTGTCATATACCTCTTCGATGCGGAAAACGTAAGCGGGATAGCTGAGCCAACGGTTCATATCCGGGCTGTGGTACACGTCGTGCTGGGCGTTGATGAACTGCTGATAGATCTCACGCTTGCCGGTATCGTTCTCATCGTGGATCTCCATCTGGCCGCGAAGCTCGTAGGAGATCATCGGGGGCTGATAGAAGAGGATGGTAGCCTGGGGGTTGGCCTTATAGTTGATGTAGCTGTGATCCTTCGCCATTTCCAGCGAGCCGATGCAAGAAAAGTCTACGCGGTGCTGCGCCTCGGGGCCGTACATGTATTTGACAAGCAGGCCAAGACCGCGCTTGGAGTACTCTTTATCCTCGGGGTCGTAGGTCTTGATATGCTCAATGTAGGCTTCCAGCGTTTCTTCCAAATATTCGGGCTTGGGCATAAAGCCGATGCCCTTGATGCTGGCGTTAAGACCGGCAGGACCGTAGGAAACAAGGGCCGGGTCATGCGAGCAGAAGCTCAAAAAGACCTTTTCCTTGCTCATTTCAACGCCGTTATAGATGTTCATAACGGTTTGGGCGCGGGTGCGGAATGCCCAGTTAAAAAAGATTTCTGCAGATTTCATAATGTGTCTCCTTTACTTACACGGTTTTGGCCGTATTTTTTCCTATTATATCATATAAAAGGCCGCCGTGTCAACCGAAAAAGCGATATTTCTTTTCTTTCCAACCACTTTATTGCATAAAAGCGAAAAAAACTTTTGTTTAATAAAGCAAACCCCCTTGACAAGCGCAAATTTTGTCTGTATAATAGGGAATAAGCGCAAGCTTTTTTAAAAAATATACTTTTTGGAGGTAATTATGAAAAGAATTGCTGCACTTCTTTTGACTGTTCTGATGTGCCTGTCCTGCATGCTCGTCAGCTGCGGTCCTACCGATCCTACGGATACCACTACCGCGGCCGAAACCCCTGTGACCACCACCGGCCCCTCTTCGGCCAACCCCGCGATCGCCGCGATCGCCGGTGACTACCTGCTTGACGCAACGCCCCTTGGCATGCCCATGTTCTGGTACGTCCGCATCGGCGCCGATGAAAGCTTTAAGATCTCCACCAAGCGTGATTTCTCGGTGGATAAGGGCAACGGCGTCGTAACCGAAAGCAACGGCACCTTCGTTCTCGTTTATTCCCACGGCACGACGACTGAGCCGATCACCGCTACCTTCACGGTAGCAGACGGTAACCTCGTCTTCTCGACCCCCGTTCCGGTCGGCTCCGCCACCGTCTCTTCCGATGACGCCGAGAACCCCGTGACCGCCTTCACCATGGCGTACGAAGAGCTGTTCGGCGAATACTGCGGCACCTACGTCAAGGAAAGCGCGATGGCCGGTACGACCACCTACGAGTATTCCATTGTTCTTGCCGCGGGCAGAAAGTACACCTTCA
>JAZRFI010000112.1:0-8536 GCA_045661285.1 Eubacteriales bacterium
ACGCATTAAGGCGTTCAGCTCGCCGCCGCTTTTCTTGCAAATAAGATCCAAAACGGGGGCAAAGCACCAAAGGTTCGCAAAGATCATACGGAAAAGAAAGCTTGAATGGCGCCCAAGGGTATCGAACATTTCGGCAACCGGCTTAGTCATGTGAGCGGGGAAGGGGTTACGTTCAATCGCGCAGCAGGCGGCCGAAAGCCGACCGATCGAGGTGCGCGGCGGGGGAGAGGAGGCGTGCCCGCCCCCCGAGGTGATGCGGTATTCAAGATCCATCATCCCCTTCTCGGCAATGCCGATGAGACCGCAGGGGGCTTTTACACCGGGGAATACGTTTTCGACCACCGCGCCCCCCTCGTCTACCACCATCGAGATAGGAATGTTGTTTTCCTTGAAATAATCGACGATATGGCGAGCGCCGGGGCCGTTGACCTCCTCACCGCCCGAAAAGGCGAAATAAAGGTCGTTTTCGGGCACGAAGCCCTCGTTAAGAAGCGTGTTGGCGGCAAAAAGAACACCGTTGAAGGTCGCCTTGGTATCCAAGGTTCCGCGCCCCCACATCACCCCACCTTCGATCAGTCCCTCAAAGGCCGGCTTTTCCCAGCATTCTTCAAGGGCGGGTACCACGTCATAGTGCGCCATAAGGACCGATGGGCTCCCCTGCGTCTTTCCCTTCAGGTGGAAGAGGAGGGCGCGGTCGGGCAGCCTTGTCAGCGTGCATTTTTCGAATACCGCGGGATAAAGAGAGGGGAGAAGGGAAATAAGCTTTTCAAACTCCCCGTCGTCCTCTTCCTCGTGCGTATAGCGGGAAACCGTTTTGCAACGGACGAGCGCCTGCAAAGCGGAAACGGCCGCCTCGCGATCAAAGCTTACCTCGCCTTTGGCGGGGGGGATCGGCGCCTTCGGCGTAAAGCGCGCGGTTCTTATGAGAATAACACTCAAAAAAACGGCGAAAAGAGCAAGAATGGCGTAAAGAAAATACATCGTGTTCTACCTCAATCAAGCAGATGCTTTTTGTAAAGGATGTGCGAAACGCCAAGCGTAAAGAGTACGCCGACGGGAACCATAATGCCAACCGTCCCCTCGTTCAGGGCGGGGATCGCGATAAAGAGGATCAGCATCAGGGTAACGGGGGCGACCGCGATCTTCCAGTTCTTCGAGATAAAGACGACGCCCAAAGCGCCAAAGAGGGCGGGCAGGATCTGCTCAAATGCGGGCTGCAGAACCTCTGCCTCCAGAATGGGCGAAAGCGGAACGATCAGAATAACGCCGAGAAGGACGATAAGCGTCGTGACGATGCTGGAGGTGGCGATCGCGATGGTCGAGATGACCTCCCCCTCCTCGGAGTTGGATTTGACACCCGCCTGCTCCATCGCGTTTAAGGCGCAAGGAAGCTTAAGGTTCGAGATGTTTCCCGTTACGAAGGAAAGATACGCCCCACCGGCGCCGAGCATGGGGAAATAAGTGATGGTTTCAACGATTCCAACGGCCCAGTACATCGGGGCGGAGGCGATAAGGCCTTTAAGAAGCGGCCCCCACTGGGGCGTTACCGAAAAGATCAGGCAAAGCGCGATCGGGAAAAGGATCATCAGGGCGCTGGCCGTGAAGTTAAAGATCTTTCCGTCGCGGTGGACCGAATCGATGTAAGAAAGCTTTTTCATTTTTTTACCCTCCTTATCCTAACCAATTCGTCAGCGGGATCGCCGAGGCCATACCGAGCACAAGGCTGATCGGCAATGCGTAATCCGACACCCAACGCCAGCCGGTCTTTTTAAGGATCAGCCCGCAAAGCAGGGTGGCGATCGCCGAGGCAAGCATAACGAGTACCGGAATAAGCCCCGCCGTATTGCCGGTAAAGACCGATGAAAAATCGCAGAATACGAAGCCGACGAAGGCCGAGATCATACCGAGGAAGAGCGAATCCTGGAAGATCGCGCCCCATTTCTTGTCGCGCTTATCCAGGTTGATCATCCCGGTCTGCAGCTTTTTGCCGATAAGCGGCGCAAGCCAGATGCCGACGAGGATACTGACCGTCATAACGATGACGATCGTGACGTATTGCGAAGCGGAAAGCGAAATAAGCTCGCCAAGCTTTAAGCCCATCGCGCTTTCGGCGTTGCCGGCCGCGACCATTTCGTAGGAAAGCGAGCCGATGACGCTAAGGCGCAGCCAGGGAAGGGCAAGCCCGAGGCTTTGCGAAAGCACGATGACCCCGATAACGATGGATACGGCGGGGGCGATCGTGAATACCGACGCCGTTACGATGATTTTTTTAAGCTTTTTCTTTTCAAGCCCCAGCTCCTTCGCGCGGCGAAGCGCACGCCACAGAAAAAAGGCCGACTGGAACAAAACGAACGCGACGATCACGCCGACCAGAACGAAGATCAGGGGGTGGTTGACCGAAAATTCCAAAAGAAGATCCCTCCTTGTAAATATAATTGCCTCCATTATAGCACGCTTTGCGGAAAAAGGAAAGAAAAAAAGGGAAAATGTTGAAAAAGGTTTGACTTTTTTTCTTCCCTGCGATACAATGAAACGAGAAAAACAGAGAGGGAAGGGCTATGAAGGAGACGACGCTTTATCTCATTCGCCACGGCGAAAGCCTCGGCAACGCGAAAAGGATCTTTTTGGGGCATACCGACTGGGATCTTTCTTCGCGCGGCAAAGAGCAGGCCGCGGCCTTCGCCAAGGGGACGGCCGACTTGCATTTTGACGTCTTTTACAGTAGCGATCTTATGCGCGCGATGAATACCGTCAAAGAGGCCGCCGCTATGCGCGGGCTTACGCTTAACACGAGAAAGGATCTGCGTGAGATCTACGCCGGGGTGTGGGAAGAGATGCTGTTTGACGAGATTGCCGAAAAATATCCGGACGAAATGTACGTCTGGCGAAACGATATCGGCTCCTCCTGCCCCGTTGGAGGCGAAAGCGTCGAAGCCTTGCAAAGGCGCGCGCTTTCCGCCTTTTCGGCGATCGCCGAGGAAAACGAGGGGAAAATCGTTTGCATCGGTACCCACGCCACCACCATTCGAAGCGCCGTTTGCGCTTTGATGGGGAAACCGCTTTCTTATATGGCCGAGATCCCGTGGCCCGGCAACGCCAGCATCACTAAGGTCGTGTATAGCGACGGGGGGACCGAGGTTGTTTATATGGGGAATGAGGATCACCTTGGCGATTTGGCCACTCCTTCCCGCAGCAAAAGATAAAAATGCAAACAAAACAATACATATAAAAGAGACGCTTTTCGAAATTGCGTCTCTTTTTTCTTCGGCTTTTGGCGTGAGCCGTCCGTTTTTTCGGGAAGAAGATTAATAAAGGAAGCCGCAAGGCGAAAGCTTCTTTTGTCGAAAGTATATAAAATTAAAAGAATTTTTGGCGAGTTTGACAAGAGAAAAATCTTCGTTTTTTGTTGACGGCGCTTGCTTTTTTTGTTATAATTTAAGATGTAAATCTGGCATAACCTCTTAAAGAAAGGAAAACCCCTATGAAAAACGCATTTAGAAAGATTCTGGCGCTTTGTCTGGCGGTTGGGATGCTGTTCCCCTTGGCGGCCTGCATGCCGACGACTCCTCCCCCCACCACCACGACCGGCCCCCAGACCCCGACGACGACCGGTCCGCAGGTGACGACCGATCCCTTCCGCACCGACGTCGGTACGCTTTCCTTCTCCGCGGTAAGCGATCTTAGCGAGTATAAGATCGTCATTTCCGCCTTGGCGAGCGACGCTTTGTATGCCGAGGCTTTGGCTTTTGCCGAAAGGCTTGCCGAGAAGACCGGCATCACCCTTACGGTTGAGACCGACGCTTTGGTGTTCGGCCAGTCGGCTCCCACCGATACGAAGGAGATCCTTTTCGGAAAGACCAATCGCGCCGAAAGCTTTGATTCGCTTCGCTACAACGATTTTCTTATTGAAAAGCGCGGCAACCGCATCGTGATTGCCGGCGGTAGCGATTCGGCGCTCGGCAAAGCGGTTGAAGAGCTGTTCACGGTCGAAGCCTTCTTCGACGCTGCGGTTCTTATGGCCCCCAACGCCGCGTACGCCTTCAACGACGCTTACGCCGTTGATACGCTTCTTCTCGGCGGCATCGACGCTTCGAAGTATACCATCGTGCGTGATGCACAGAGCGCGGAGATCGCCGAATATCTGCAACAGAAGATCCGTGAATGGACGGGATATGAGCTTCCCTTGAAGACCGCTGAGGCCGACGCAGAGTTCTATGAGATCCTCATCGGAAATATTTCGCGTGACGAAAGCCTTTCGCTTTATCCCGAAGATGAAGAGTTCATCGTTCAGCAGATCGGCACCAAGCTGGTGCTCGGCGGTACGGCTGATTTTGCCGGCTACTTCGCCACGATGGCCTTCTTGAACAAATACGTATTAGAGGCGCCCACCGCTTCTACTCTTTCGATCAGCGCGAGCATTGAGAAGACGCTCTTTGCCACGGCTCCCTTCGGCCTTACCAATATGCCGAGAGAGTTTGCTGATTTCTCGGATAGGGTTACGCATCTGGATAACTCCGCCGACAGCGCCTTCGAGCGTTTCTTGCTTGCTAAGGAAGAGCTGCCCGATGAGATCACGGTTCTTGAGAAGGTTGACGTAAGCGATTATCCGCTCAGCCTGCAGAAGCAGATCTACGTTTCCTCCAAGACGGGTGACGACTCGAACGACGGTCTTACCCCCGAAACGCCCTTTGAGACCCTTCCCAAAGCGGTCTCCTATATGCTCGGTCAGCGCGGCGGCGTTATCTGGGTCATGGAAGGCACGTATGAATTAAAGGAAACGCTCAGCTTTACCTCGGCTGCCAGCGGCTTGGCCTCCTCGCCTCTCTTTATTAAGGCTTATGAGGATAAAGACGTTACCCTTACCACCACCACGGTCTGGCCCAGCTATGAAAGCGGCGCGTGGGTTCCCGTTTCTTACTACGCGGGCGATAAGGTTGCCGACCGTATTCCCGACGCTGTAAAAGACAGCGGTGACGATATCTACTACGCTACGCTTACCGACCTCGGTCTTACCAAGGCGGATATGGCTCAGATCACCCAATCGGTCCAGCCTCAGCTGTACGTAGGCGGCGCTTCGTATTCGATTGCCCGTTATCCGAACGATACGGGTAGCTCGCTTGACCTGTTCTACTTTACAGAAGTATATGATAGAGGAAGCGTTACCTCCTCGATCAGTGGTTGGTTAAGTGAATGGATGAACCGTGTCGCGGCCTCCGGCGGTACGCTGACCCCCAGCTCGATCATCGGTTGGCAGATCCGCGTTATTAACCAAAAGGATAACGGCAATCTCGTTAACTCGGCCGGCGAAGCCAACGCGCAGGAAATGGCCGATACGGTCACCTCATGGGTCAACACCGGTAACATCTGGTGCTACGGAAGCTTGTATCAGGGCTGGACGACCGGCTACTACAACTTCTCGGTTGACGAAGAGGGTATCCAGAACTGGCACTATTCCGAAGACGGCGAGAAGCTTCTCGGCGGTTGGAAAGACGATCCCAACGGTATCACCGTTACCGCTTATGACCGTAACGGAAACGCCTCGCAAAAGACCGGTTATTACTTCCTGAAGTCCAAGCACCCCAGCTCGCACGGTGCCGGCCACTCCACCAACTCGGGGGCGGGCCGTAACACCTTCTACTTCTTCAACGCGATCGAGATGATGGACCAGCCCGGTGAATGGTTCTACGACCAAGAGACCGAAACCATCTATCTCTATCCGACCGAAGAGTTCTTCGATGACGGCGCCATCACCTATTCGGGTCTTGACGATTACTACGCCGTTAGAGCGTATGAGTCCAACTACGTGGTTTTTGACGGCATTGATATTGACGGTGCCGGCTCGATCGGTATGCACGTTCAGCAGAGCAATAACGTGGTTATTCAGAACTGCGATTTCTCCAACACCAAGGCCGGCTCTCTGTACGTAACCGGTTGTACCGATATGGCTGTTATCTACTGTAACTTCTCCCGTAACTATAAGGGTAGAATGGTAGACTTCAATACCAACTTCCGTACCGATGACACGCAGAAGACCTTGAAGAGCGTGAACAGCTATCTCCAAAACTGCGTATTCTTCGATCCGCTTTACGGGGAAGACACTGCCATCTTCCACGGCGGCGCCCATATGGTTATCTCGCATAACTACTTCCGTAACACGGTCGTTAAATCCGGCTCTTCGTGGGAGGCGGTCATTGAATACAACCGCTTCGACGGCGGTAGTAAGACCATCTCCGACGGTGGCTTAATGTACTTCTCTACCTTGGATACGCGTGGCGCGCATTGCCGTTATAACCTCTGCAATCTTGAGTATTCGACCCACCGCGCCGTCTACTTCGATACGCAGAACAGCGGCGGCTACGCTTACGGTAACATCATTTCCACGCTGCACGGTATGACCAAGTCGGCCTACAACGCTTGGTACTCCTCGACCGGTAACGGAAACGTTTGCTTCGGTAACATCTTTATGCTTCGTAACCCCTACGAGCGTACCCTGGCGGGTATCGCCGGCGGTGACGAGCCCGGTGTTGTATCCGGTCAGACGACGGGCGATAACATCCTTCAGTCCAAGCTCTTCTATTATTATTGGGACGATCTGGGCTTCTCGCTCGGCAATAATAAGCCCCACTACTACTACAGCTACAAAGAGGTAGCCGATGCCGGGCTTCTCGACGCCACCGAGGCAGAGCTTGCGGCGCACTTCAATTCGGCGAACGATACGAAGCGCGGCTCCTTCAAGCAGGACGAAGCGGGCGGCTGGTGGCTTGGCTACGCGCAGGACGAGGTTGAGAAATACCTCACCACGGTTGATACCGAAGCCTTCTACAAGCGTTTCCCCGATTACATCAACTCCTTGCAAGCCATGAAGATGATCGTTGAGGCGTATGCCGGAACCGATTATCACGTGCGTTACTTCTATAAGCCGGCCGTTTTGTCGGATATGACCTACACCTTCACGACGATTGAAGGGGCGGTCTTCGGCATTCCCTCGTATCAGTACATTGACGACAGCGGAAAGACGGTTACCGTTCCTCGCACGGTGAAGTATCCGACCCTTGTCGACGGTGAATGGAAGATCACGCTCTCGTACGAAGAGATCGCCGCCATCGAGAAGATGGAGCGCGCACCCGGTAACTGCGTTATCAAGGATAACATCATCCTTGGCGGTACGCCCGCGCAGCTTGAAGACAGCAAGAAGCCGATGGGCGAGGACAATCCCGCCGTCGGTAACGATGTTAACGAGATGCAGACCATTTCGGTTGCCACCGGTAACGGAACCGACACCCGTGGCTCGACGATGATCGATAACAACTTCATGTACTTCACTTACGAGGATATCATCCCCGGCGCTATTGATCGTGAGTATGAGATCTGCGACTACGGTTGGGATCTGATCCGTGAAGCGATGGATGAAGACTTCGTTGCGATGTTTGAAAAGATCGATCAGTACAAGTGCGGTATGAGTGATAGGAAATTCAATTACGGCTATTACGATATCTACGATTAAGATCCCTCGGCGCCCCGCCTTTTGGCGGGACTCTTTCTTTTAGAAAAAGAAGTTGCTTCTGGCTTTTTACCAAACAAAAAAACCGTTTCCAAAGAAACGGCTTTTATCGTAGGCGTTGAAAGGCCTGCTCGGCGGCTTTTGGGTCATCGGAAAGACAAAAGATCACAAGGTTATCCAAGACGAAATAGCGGGCGTTCTTTTCGGCGTTTGGGAAAACGCGGGCGACCAGGGCCGCGCGGCGGCGGCACATAGAAAGGATCTCGTCGGTATCGCTATCGGAATAGAGAACGAAAACCGCTGCCTCAAAGGGCGTATCGGGGGAAGCGCCGAGATAAAGCGCCGCCTCGCAAACAAGCCCCTCGTACTCCAGGCTTCCGTCCGCTTTGGCGTAAAGCGAAAGAAGAAGCTCGTTCGTTAACGGCTTTTCTTCGTCGTATAAGGCGGCCTCGCTTAGGTAAAGGCTACCGCTCACAAGATCGGGCAATGCCCCGATAAATTCGCGAAGCGTTTCCTCTGCCCCCCGATCCTTTTTTGCCCCGCAGGAAAAAAGAAGGGCTAAAGCCAAAAAAACAGAAAGAAGCTTTATTTTTTTCATACCATCACACCCCCTTATACGGTATGCGAAAAGAAAAGAAAAAAGAACCGAAAAGGCGGTTTCATAAGCAGGAAAAGCCCCCAGCGGATGTTTGTCCGTCGGGGGCTTTCGTCAAGCGGAAGAAAGAAATTTTTTAATCCTTTTCGATCACCTTTTTTTGCCAAGACCACCTTTTGCATTTCGGGCAACGCATATATCGGGTCGTATGGATATGCATCGCGCCAAACACGCTTTTGTACTTCGGTACGTATTGATGTCCGCATTCCTTGCATTCGTAGTATCCGGCGGTCTGCTCAATCCGCAGCATAAACGGCGTTGCGATCAAAAGCGGCAGTAAGGAGATGCAGACGATCAGCGCGCCGAGCCATTCCTCCATCGGCACGGCTGCTGTCACGATAACCGAACCGAGAAGCGGCAATACGCATAGGATCCCGATC
>JAZRFI010000113.1:0-3877 GCA_045661285.1 Eubacteriales bacterium
CTTCGCCAAAGGCGAAATGCCCACGGATCCTTGACCGCCGATAAAAAGGGGCGTTTCACGGCGCCCCTTTTTCTATTGGTGGACCCGGTGCCTCTCGAGAACCCAGCGCCGAATGGCGCATGGGTTCGCATTCTCGGCGCAGAGCGACGATAGCTTGCTGATCGTCGGCAAGCCGAAGAATCTTCGCCAAAGGCGAAATGCCCACGGATCCTTGACCGCCGATAAAAAGGGGCGTTTCACGGCGCCCCTTTTTCTATTGGTGGACCCGGTGCCTCTCGAGAACCCAGCGCCGAATGGCGCGGGGTATTGCCGCTCGCGATATAAAAAGGAATAAACGCTCAGGTTCACACTATCCCCAATCTCGTATGCTCGCATGGCAAGATACCGCCGTGGGCGGTATGCGCATTTGAGCCGAAAACCGTCTGGGAGCTTGCTCACAAGCGGTTCGGCGAAAAATCTTTGCCAAAGGCAAAATCCCCACCTTTGCACACCGCCAAAACGGCGCTTTCGGTCGGCTTTATGCAAAAGGATTCGGCCAAGGTTCGAAAGCTTGGGCTAATCTCCTCGCCCGCTTGGCTTATTTACAATATTTATTATCATTCGATCGGCGCCACGGTTTGCGAGGCGATCAGTCTTCTTTCAATCTTCATCGGTATGCTTCGCCACGACCGCGCGACCCAAGGCCGAGAATAAGAGCCATTCACAGCTTTCATAAAAACCGCGCGCTTGTGCGGTTTTTTAAAAAAAGAGAAGGAAAACGCTTAAATAAGGGGGGGCGCCGGGCTTGGCTTAAAATCCCTTTTTCTTCCGTGAAAAAAGCCGTTTTGACAATGCCGTAGCGCACAAAAAATGTTTGATTTCATTTTCCCCGATTTTCTTGACTTTGCTAAAATACTGTGGTAGAATGACGTAAACCAAGCGAAAAACGCTTTTTTAAAAAACAAAATTCAACGGTTACGGGGGATATTGAAATGGGTAGAGAGCTTCATATCGGCGTAGTGGGCCTTGGAAATCGCGGGGCGGATAATGTTCGCAATATTTGCGCGTGGGAAAACATCAAGATCGATATCGTTTGCGATCTGTACGAGGACCGTGTAAAGGCGATCGCGGATCACATTGAAGCCAAGCGCGGATACCGCCCGAAGGAAACCGTACGGTATGAGGATATTCTCGCTGAGGAAAGCGTCGAAGCCGTTATGATCTTCACCTCGTGGGAGGCACATATCCCGCAGGCGATCGCCGCGATGAAGGCGGGAAAATGGGTCGGCATGGAGGTCGGCGGTGCTTTTTCGATCCAATCCTGCTGGGATCTCGTTCACACCTACGAAGAAACGCATACTCCCATTATGATGCTTGAAAACTGTTGCTTCGGAAAAAGAGAACTGATGATCGCCAATATGGCGCGCCGCGGCGTGCTTGGTAAGATCGTGCACTGCGAGGGCGGCTACCGCCACGATCTGCGCGATGAGGTGGCCGAGGGCGTTTCGCGCCGCCATTACCGCTTGAATCAATATCTCAACCGCAACACGCATAGTTATCCTACGCACGATTTCGGACCGATCGCCAAGATCCTCGGCATCAACCGCGGAAACCGCGCCGTCTCGCTTGTCAGCGTAGCGACCAAGTCCTTCGGCATTGAAGAGTATATCCAAAATAAACGTCCGGATCTTACGCATTTGCAGGGCGTCGACTTTGCGCAGGGGGACGTGGTTACCACCATTATTACCTGCGCCGGCGGCCAGACCGTTACCTTGACGCTCGATACCTCGCTTCCTCGCCACTATTCGCGTGATTTTTGCGTGCAGGGTACGCTTGGCATGTACGACGAAAGAAGCGATTCTTTTTGCATTGACAGCCGCGATCCTTACGTTCCCGGCAAAAGAATCAAGCACAACTACATCAACAAGGTATGCGGAAACGCCGCAGAGTACGAGGATGCGTACCTTTCGCCCAAGTGGCGCCCCGAGAATGCCCATAAGGTCAAGGGCGGCCACGGCGGCTTAGACGGCTTCTCCTTCTCCGCCTTCTTCGATTGCCTCGAACGGCGTGACCCCAACTTCCCGATCGACGTATACGATGCCGCTACCTGGATGGCGATCACCGCGCTTTCCGAGCAGTCGATCGCCCACAACGGCGCGCCGCAGGATTTTCCCGATTTCACCAACGGCGCTTGGATCTCTCGCCCTCCCGTGGATTGCGACGATTTCACACAATGCATAGACGAGCAGGAAGCCAAGCTTTATTCCAAAGAGGAGAAGGGACCCCTGAAGGATATCTCCGATCCCTTATCATAACAAAAGGCCGCCCAAACGGGCGGTCTTTTATTATGATATGTTTTGTTTACAAAATTTTGGTTTACAGAAGAATTTCTCCGCTTTCCAGCTCGCTTATCACCCGGGCGATCGCATGCTCCTCGTTACTGACGGTGATGCGATCGGCCGCTTCAAGGGCGGCCTGCGAAGCGTTGGAGACCGCGATCCCCAGCCCCGCCGCGCGGAACATGCCGACGTCGTTGTTATAGTCGCCGACCGCAATCGTTTTTCGGGGGTCAAGCTTTAAGTATTCGGTCAGCTTTTGTAAGGAAAGCCCCTTGTGTACGCCCTTCGGCAGGATCTCGTAAAGATGCTTTTCCGAGCGGATGAAATCAAAACGATCGGAAAGCGGGTGCGCCTTTAAGACGGTTTCGATCTCTTGTATTTCTTCTTCCGTCACCGCCCCGAAAAGGATCTTCGCGATCGGCTCGGTCACGGCTTTGTAATCGCATACAAGGTTAGGGACCCCGGTTATCCTTCGAAATTCGACCATAACCTCGTTTTCCTTGGCGAAATAGAGGTTGTCGAAAAGGCAGACCTGCGTGCCAACGGTGGGCACGGCCTTTTCAACCGCCTCGATAAGTCCGCCGACCCCCTCGGCCAGCGGCTTGGTAAATATATATTTCTCGGCTTCGCCGTCATACACGCCGCCGCCGTTGATGCACCCAAAGGGAACGTTCGGGGCGACTGCTTGGTAGGCCGCGCGCGAATAATACGGCATACGCCCCGTAATAAAGGTGAAGGAGCCCCCCTCGCGCTTGAAATACTCAATGGCTTCTTTGTTTTCTTGAGAGATGGATTTATCGTTGCGATAGAGTGTACCGTCAAGATCGGTACAGATCAAAATTCCGTTAAATTTCCCCATTTTATCGTCTCCAATATGCCGTTTGGCATATCCTTTGTTTTTTTGGGGGTATTCGAAGCCCCCGATCAAATATTTCCCCGCCTCGGTCATGTAGGTAAGGGCGGCGGGATACAGCTCGCTCGGTAGGGTATGCATAAATAAAAACGCCTCGTTGTCAAAGTTGCCTTGGTAGCCGATATCCGCAAGCGCCTTCATCACGCTATCCCAATCGATCTTACCGTAAAAGGGGCAGGTGTGCATATCCCAGTTCCCGAAATTATCGTGGATATGCGTGCAGCCGTCTGCCAAGCGGTGTCCCAACGTACGGATCGCTTCGGCAGGGGCGACATTCACACTCGGTACCGTGCTGTGCCCTACGTCAAAGCAGAGGGTAAAGACGGGGTGGTTAAGGGTATCGTAAAGCTTTGCCAGCCCCGAGGGCTGCGCCGTTATCGTGGTAGGGATGTTTTCAAGGGCGATCTTGATGCCGAATTCCTCGGCATAGGGGATCAGCCTTCTGTAAAAAGCGAGATTGTATTCGAACATCCTTTCAAAATTGCCTTCTTCCGTAAGGGGGAGATGCATGCAAGGGTGAATAACGATCATCGGCGCGCCGAGTGTGGCGGCAAAGCGCATCCATCGGACGATTTCGAGAAAGCGCTTTTCATTTTCCTCCTCCTCGCCGTAGCTTGTGGGGAAGGGGGCGTGCGCCTGGCAGGCG
>JAZRFI010000114.1:0-13250 GCA_045661285.1 Eubacteriales bacterium
AGAAGTCCTTCAAACGCCTTGCCGTGTCTGGCTTCGTCACGCGCCATCTCGTGAACGGTGTCGTGAATGGCGTCAAGGTTAAGCTCTTTTGCCATTTTGGCAAGCTCGAACTTGCCGGCGGTGGCGCCGTTCTCGGCCTCCACGCGCATCTCGAGGTTCTTCTTGGTCGAATCGGTCACGACCTCGCCGAGAAGCTCGGCAAACTTGGCGGCATGCTCAGCTTCCTCATAAGCGGCCTTTTCCCAGTAAAGCCCGATCTCGGGATAACCCTCGCGGTGGGCAACACGGGCCATGGCGAGATACATACCGACCTCGGTGCATTCGCCCATAAAGTTGGCGCGAAGACCCTCAAGGATCTCTTCGGGGGCACCCTTAGCCACGCCGATAACGTGCTCGGCCGCCCACATTCTCTCCTCTGCCTTGACCTCGTTGAACTTTTCAGCGGGAACCTTGCACTGCGGGCATCTTTCGGGTGCCGCATCTCCCTCGTGAACGTATCCGCATACAGAACATACAAACTTTGCCATGGTGAAAATCTCCTTTTACATGTAAAATATTTTATTTTTTAATGATTCTGAAGAGTACGGCATTTTGCGCAGCTGCCGTGTACCGACACGGTGACGTTGTTGATCGTACAGTCAAGCCGTGTTTTTATGTCTGAGAGCTCACTCTCAAACATTTTCAAAAAGACGTCCTCCACTTTATCGCACTTGTCGCAAATAAAATGAACGTGGGGGTCAAGCGTTTTATCAAATCGGTCGCGCCCACAGTCTGATATGCGGAGGATATCGCCGTTTTCCGCAAGTTGCGTAAGATTTCGGTACACCGTGCCGAGACTGATGTTGGGGTAGGTCTTTCGCAAGTCTTCATATATCATATCCGCCGAGGGATGATCGCATCTTGCTCTGACGTTATCTAAAATGGCCTGCCGTTGATGGGAATACCGTTGCACTTTCCTCCTCCTTAATAGTAATGATTACTGTTATCGACATTTGTATTGTAGCATACCTCGGCTTGCTTGTCAATGCTTTTTTCAAAAAAAATAAAAAAATTCGATTTTTTTCTATACCGATAAAAAAGACTTGCCAAAGCGCGTACGCCCTTTTACGACAGCGCGCGTCAGACGTCGCCCCTTACAAATCCATTTTTATGGTAGGCAACGCCGCCTTTCCCGGCGCAAGGCATGAAAAAGACCCCGAGAGATCGGGGTCTTTTTTTATTATAAAAGGAAAACTTTACGGAATTTGCAGCTTCTCTTTCAAGAATCGGCCGGTGTGCGAGGCTTCGACCGCGGCGACCTCCTCGGGGGTGCCGCAGGCAACCAGCTGCCCGCCCCCGTCACCGCCCTCGGGCCCAAGTTCAACGATATAGTCGGCGGGCTTGATCATATCAAGATTATGCTCGATCACCATGACCGTGTTACCGGCGTCGGTAAGGCGGTGCAGGATCCCGATCAGCTTTTCCATATCGGCGGTGTGAAGGCCGGTCGTCGGCTCGTCAAGAACGTAAAGCGTACGGCCGGTATCGCGGCGCGCAAGCTCGGTTGAAAGCTTGATGCGCTGGGCCTCGCCCCCCGAAAGGGTGGTGGAGGATTGGCCGATCTTCAAATATCCAAGCCCCACGTCGTATAGCGTTTGCAGCTTTTTGGTGATGGCGGGGATCCCCGAGAAGAAGGAAAGCCCGGCCTCTACCGTCATTTCCAGCACTTCGTAAATATTCTTCCCCTTGTAGCGCACCTCCAAGGTATCGCGGTTATAGCGCATGCCGCGGCAGACGTCGCACTTAACGTATACGTCCGAGAGGAAGTGCATCTCAATGCAACGCACGCCGTCGCCCTCGCACGCCTCGCAACGGCCGCCCTTGACGTTGAAGGAGAAGCGGCCGGGGCCGTATCCCTTTTGGCGGGCGTCGGGGGTCTTGGCGAAGAGGTTACGGATCTCGGTGAAAAGCCCCGTGTAGGTCGCGGGGTTCGAGCGCGGGGTGCGCCCGATGGGGCTTTGGTCGATCGAAATGATCTTATCAAGGTTCTCTTGCCCCGTAACGCTTACGCATTTGCCGGGGCGTGTCAGGGCGCGGTTAAGATCGCGCAAAAGCGTATCGCGTACGATCGAATTGACGAGCGAGGATTTTCCCGAGCCCGATACCCCCGTAACGGCGATAAAGCAGCCGAGGGGGAAATCGACGTCGATGCCTTTCAGGTTATTATGGGCGGCGCCCTTCACCGAAAGAAGCTTTCCGTTGCCCGCCCTTCTTACGCGGGGAATATCGATCGCGCGGCGACCCGAGAGGAATTCCCCGGTCAGCGATTCGCGGCAGGCGGCGACCTCCTCGGGGGTTCCCTTCGCCACGACGTAGCCGCCGTGGATCCCCGCCCCGGGGCCGATGTCTACGATATAATCGGCTTCCCCGATGGTTTCCTCGTCGTGCTCAACGACGATGACCGTATTGCCAAGATCGCGAAGCCGCTTTAAGGTGGCGATCAGCTTGCGGTTGTCGCGCTGATGAAGGCCGATGCTCGGCTCGTCTAAGATATACATAACGCCGGTCAGCGCCGAGCCGATCTGGGTCGCTAAGCGGATGCGCTGAGCCTCGCCCCCCGAAAGCGTACCCGCCTTACGCGCCAGCGAAAGGTAATCAAGCCCCACGCTGCAAAGAAAGGTAAGGCGCGAGCGGATCTCCTTCAAGATCTCGCGGGCGATCGATTCCTCGGTTTCGCTGAGCGAAAGATTGTTCACAAATTCCAGCATGCGGGCGATCGAAAGGCGGCAGATCTCGTCGATATTGAGACCGCCGACCGTAACCGCCAGCGAAGCGTCCGAAAGGCGTCTGCCGCGGCAAGCGGGGCAGGGGATCTCTTCAAACAGATCGTCGTATCCCTCCGAAAGGATGCCGCCCGTATTCATGCGGCGGGTGATGGTGGGGATGAGTCCCTCAAAGGCGGCCAGCTGCTCGTGCCTTTCCTTGCCGAAATAGCGCACGACGTGGTAGCGCTTGTCGGTGCCGTAGAGCAGCGCGCGCTCGGCCTCCTCGGAATATTCGCAAACGGGGGTATCGAGGGTATAGCCGAAATCGGCCAAGACCGCGGCCGCCAAGGGCCCCGTCCAGCTTTGCTCGTTCATGCTTTTGAAGCCGTTGCAGGCAATCGCCCCCTCGCGAAGCGAAAGACGCTTGTCGGGAATGACGCGGTCGGGCGAGAGCTGGCGCTTTTCGCCAAGCCCCGCGCACGCGGGGCAAGCCCCCTGCGGGCTGTTAAAGGAGAACATACGCGGCTCAAGCTCGCCAAAGCTGATCTTGTGCTCCTCGCACGCGTAGCGCTGAGAGAACTGCAGCTCGGCCGGGGCTTCCTCACCTTCTTTTGCCATCGGCGCGATGATCACGCGCCCCTCCGAAAGCAGAAGGGCTGATTCTACCGATTCCGAAAGGCGAGAGCGAACCCCCTCGCGCATAATAAGGCGGTCGACCACCACGTCAATATCGTGTTTTTTGTTTTTGTCGAGCGTGATCTCCTCGGAAAGATCGTAGCTTTCCCCGTCGATCCGAACGCGCGCAAAGCCGCGCCGGCGGATATCCGAAAGCAGCTTTTCGTGCATCCCCTTGGCGCCTCTTGCCAAAGGCGAAAGCACCAAAAAACGCGTGCCCTCAGGAAGCTCACATATACGCGCGACGATGCGATCCTGATCCTGTCCCTTGATCTCCTTGCCGCACACGGGGCAATGCGGGATCCCGATACGGGCGTATAAAAGGCGCAGATAGTCGTAGATCTCGGTTACGGTTCCCACCGTTGAGCGCAGGTTCTTCGAGGTGGTCTTTTGATCAATGGCGATCGCGGGGGAAAGCCCCTCGATGGTATCGACGTCGGGCTTATCCAGCTGCCCGATGAACATACGGGCGTAGGAGGAAAGCGATTCAACGAAGCGGCGATGCCCCTCGGCGTACAGCGTATCAAAGGCAAGCGACGATTTGCCCGAGCCCGAAAGCCCGGTCATCACGACCAGAGAATCGCGCGGAATGTCGATGTCGATGTTTTTCAGATTGTTTTCTCGGGCGCCCCGAATACGAATGGTTTTTGCCATAGTCTTTTCCTTTTATTTTTCGTTTTCCGAAAGAGCGCGGATGCGGTCGCGTAGGTACGCCGCGCGCTCAAATTCAAGCCGCTTGGCGGCATCTCTCATCTCGCTCTTCAAGCGCTCGATCGTTCTTTCCTTTTCCTTCTTCGAAAGCTTCTTCTTGGGCGCTTCAAGGCTGCTTCCCTCTTCTTCGCCCGCCTTGCCGAGCGAGATGGTATCGCGCACGTCCTTCACGACCGATCGCGGCGTGATGCCGTTCTTTTCGTTGTAGGCGCTTTGCACGGCGCGGCGGCGGTTGGTCTCGTCGATCGCGGTCTTCATCGATCCCGTTACCGTATCGGCGTACATCACGACACGGCCGTTCTGGTTACGGGCGGCGCGCCCGATCGTTTGGATAAGCGAGGTTGAGGAGCGCAAGAAGCCCTCTTTATCGGCGTCAAGGATCGCCACCAAGGATACTTCGGGGATATCAAGCCCCTCACGAAGCAGGTTGATGCCGATCAAAACGTCGAATTTCCCAAGGCGAAGATCGCGCACGATCTCCATTCTCTCCATAGTCTCCACCTTGTGGTGGATGTATTTAACGCGGATGCCGACGCTGCCGAGATAATCGGTAAGATCCTCGGCCATCTTGGTCGTTAGGGTCGTAACCAGCGCGCGCTCGCCCCGCGCCGTCACCTGCCGCAGCTCTTCAATGAGGTCATCGACCTGCCCCTCGATCGGATGCAAGCGGATCGCGGGGTCAAGAAGCCCCGTCGGGCGGATCAGCTGCTCGGCCACCCCGTCGGTATGCTCGTTCTCATACGGGCCGGGGGTCGCGCTGACAAAGACGGTCTGCCCCATCTTCTCTTCGAATTCCTCAAAGCGAAGCGGGCGGTTATCGTAGGCCGACGGCAAACGGAAGCCGTAATCGACAAGGTTCTTCTTGCGGGCGATATCCCCGCCGCTCATACCCCGTACCTGGGGCAGCGTTACGTGCGATTCGTCTACGAAAAGCAGATAATCCTTCGGGAAATAGTCAAGAAGCGTATAAGGGGTCGAGCCGGCGGGCCGCCCCGCCAGAATACGCGAATAGTTCTCAACGCCCGAGCAGAAGCCGACCTCGCGCAGCATCTCAATATCGTAAAGCGTACGCTGTTCAATGCGCTCGGCCTCCAGCAGCTGGTGGTTTTCCTTGAAATAGTCGACCCGTTCGCGCATCTCGGCCTCGATCTCGGCAAGCGCCCGCTCGCGATGCTCGCTCGTTACCGCGTAGTGCGTCGCGGGGAAGACGGCTACGTAGCTTAAGGGGCGAAGCACCTCGCCGGTCACCACGTGGATCTCGCTGATGCGCTCGATCTCGTCGCCGAAAAACTCGATCCGCAAAGCCGATTCGCGGAAGGAGGCGGGAATGACCTCGACAAGGTCGCCGTGCACGCGGAACTTGCCGCGCGTAAGATTTAAGTCGTTGCGGGTATAGCCGATGCCGACCAGCTGACGAAGAAGCTCGTCTCTTTCCATTTGCTGGCCGCGGCGGATCGAAACCAACAGCCCCTCGTATTCCGCGGGGTCACCCATCGAATAGATGCAAGAGACCGAGGCCACGATAATGACGTCGCGCCGCTCGTAGAGAGAGGAGGTGGCGCTGTGGCGAAGCTGGTCGATCTCGTCATTCACCATCGCGTCCTTTTCAATATACATATCCCGCCCGGGAATATAGGCCTCGGGCTGATAGTAGTCGTAATAGGAAACGAAGAACTCTACGGCATTGTCGGGAAAGAATTCCCGAAGCTCTGAGCAGACCTGCGCCGCCAAGGTCTTATTCGGCTCTAAAATCAGGGTGGGGCGGTTGCAGCGTGCGATCACGTTGGCCATCGTAAAGGTCTTTCCGGAACCCGTAACGCCAAGTAAGGTTTGCATTTTCTTGCCGTTTTCAATGCCGTCTACCAGTTTTTTGATCGCTTCGGGTTGGTCACCCGTTGGCGAAAAACTGCTTTTCAGTTGGAAGCTTCCCTCTTGCATACCGCCTCTCCTTTCTTTTTTCTTTCTGTTCTTCTTTATACTTTACAGTATCTTTATTATAAGGTACTTGTATTCTCTTGTCAAGAAAAAAGAGAGTGAAAGAAGCATCGCTTTCACTCTCTTTGATCGGGGTTAAAGGAAAATTTCTTTTCCTTCCTCTCCGGATTGATATACCGCGTCGAAGAAGCGCATCAGCTCATACGCCATCTCGGCCGAGGCCAGCTCTTCTACGCCGCCCTTCACACAAGCGGCGAAGTGGGCGGTCTCATGCGCGAAGTGGATTTTCATAAAGTCAGCCTCCTCGCGGAGAAGCTCTGCTTCTTGGAAGCCCTCTTCACCGAGAAGGACGGTCTTCGTCGGCTTCCCGCTGTTGATCAAGCCGCCGCCCTTGGTGCCCGAAAGCTCGATGCGGCAAGGCTCCTCTACCGTACAAAGGGCAGAGGAAGAGCGGAACAGAAGCGGCGTGCCGTTATCAAGCGTTACGAAAACGGTAGACGAGGTCTCGACCGACGAAGCGAAATCCCCCGTCGATTGCGAGGCCCAGGCCGCGCCGATGAGATTTAATTTCTTATGCAGATCGGGGTTCTCGTAGCCGAGATAAGCCCTTACCGATTTGATCTTCGGATAGCCGAGGATAAAGAAAAGCGCGTCGATCTCGTGAATGGCGGCGTCAAACAGCGTGCCGCCCTTGGTGTAGCGCTTATCGTTGAACCAGCCGCCGGGGTTGATACAACGGTTTACGCGCATCGCTTCTCCGTATTTGATATCCCCGAATTTCCCCTCGGCCGCAAGCTTCCGTAGGGCGAGGATATGCTCGTCAAAATGGCAGACGAAGCCGTACATCAGGGTAAGCCCCTGCCGATCCCTTTCCTTGATACATTCGGCGATCTCTTCGGCTGACATGGCCGGGGGCTTTTCGCACAGAACGTGCTTGCCCGCGCGAAGAGAAGAAAGGACGAGCGAGGTATGCGAGGAAACCGGGGTGCAGATCGAAACCGCGTCGATCTCCTTGTCGGCCAGCATCGCTTCGGTATCGGTGTAAATTTTCTTGATGCCGTATTTTTCGGCTACCGCGCGGGCCTTTGCCTCGGTACGGTTACAGACCGCCGCGACCTTTATCCCGTTTTGCTGATAGCCTTCGATATGATAGGCGCTGATCGCGCCGCTTCCGATAATGCCAACCTTCATGGGGGAATACCTCATTTTCAACGTGTTGCTTTCATTATATCAAAAAAATAAAAAAATACAAGTTTTTCACAAAAAAATATAAGAAAAGTAAAAGAATAGAGCGATTGACTTTTCTTTTGCGCGGTGCTATACTGAAAAAAATGAAAAAGAGAGGGCTTTTATGAAGATCTTACTCATCGGTGCGCATCAGGACGATGCCGAATTTTGCGGCGGCGGTCTGGCCGCCTTATACCGCGAACAGGGGCATAGCGTACGCTTTCTTTCGGTTTGCAACGGCTGCGGCGGTCACCATATCATGACCCCCGAGGAGACCTCTCGCCGCCGCGCGGGGGAATCGCGCGCGGTTGCCGAATACCTGGATATCGAGTATGAAATTTTTTCGGACATCGACGATTGCTCGATCACCCCGACGCTGGAGCTGCGCCGCCGCCTGATCCGTTATATCCGCGCCTATTCGCCCGATCTTCTCATCACCCACCGCACGAATGACTATCACGCCGACCATCGCACCGTCGGCATGCTGGTGCAGGACGCCTCGTACATGCTGACGGTTCCGCACGAGTGCCCCGACGTGCCCGCGATGAAGAAAATGCCGGTCATTATGTTCTTTGCGGATGAATTCAAGGTACCGCCCTTTGAGGTTTCGGTGGTCGTGGATATCGACCGTGTCATCGAAAAGAAATTCAAGATCGCGGATCTGAACGTCTCGCAGGTATACGAATGGCTGGCCTACGAGGACGACGAGCTTCCCCCGCCCGCCGACCGCCCCGAAGAGCGCTTTGCTTGGTTAAAGGGCGCCGAATATACGAACGATACGACCGACGAGGAGGTCAAAGCGACCGAGCGCGGCTACGCCAAGCGCTTTGCCATGACCGCCGTTCGCTTCCGCCGCGAGCTGATCGAGCGCTACGGAGGGGCGCGCGGAAGCCGCGTCCGTTTTGCCGAGGCCTTTGGGGAAAGCGAGTACGGCGCGCCCCTGACCGAGGAAAAGAGAAAAGAGCTTTTCCCCTTCTGAAATACGGGCTAACTAAAAAAGGCAGAGAAGTGTCGTTGTTCTCTGCCTTTTTTATATGATCTTTAGGAAAGCTTTCTCGGTGTATCGATAAGTCCTGCCAGATAATCAAGCGATACATTGTAATAAAGAGCCAAAGCGACCATGCGCTCAAACGGAATGGCCCTCTTTCCGTTTTCGTATTGGGCATAATAGGATTGGCTGGTGCCTAAAACCTTTGCGATCTCCTCTTGGCTTTTATCCATATCTTCCCGAAGATCTTTTAACCGCTGATATACGCTCATTTTCTGCCACCTTGCTTTTTTTAAAATTATAGCAGAAATGAACTAAAAGGGGTTGACTTTAGTCCATATATGAACTATAATATATTTAATATGCTTTTGAATTGAAAAGGGGAAGGAAATGAAACAAACATTGGAAAAGCTATGGGATGAATATTTTTGCGAGGAATGCTCCCCGATCGATACGGACGAGGAGCGCGAGCTGACGAAAAAGACGCTTGAGCTGCACGAAAGGGCAAATGTCTCACTTACGAAGGAGCAAGAAAAGGCGGTAGAGGCATACGTGGACGCTTTGTGCGATCTGGAAGCGCTTTTTGTGAAAAAGGCATTTTTTAAGGGATGCGGATTTGCCGTTTCGTTTCTCTTGGAAACGGGGGCTTTGGGAAACAGATGCCGTACGGAAAAAAGCAAGCGGTAAGAAAAAAAGAGCGGAGATATCCGCTCTTTTTGCTTAGTTTCGTTTACAAATTTTTTGATTAGCGAACGATTTTGAACTGTTCGTCCTCTTTGAAGTCGACCACGATGCAGTCGTTCATGTAGGTGCATTCGGGCAGAACGACCATGGCATACAGCTCGTCAACGTTGGCGGGCAGGGGGGCCAAGTGCCACACGCAAGCGTTCATCTTAACCACCGTATGCTTCGGTACGAGGAAGGCCTTGGTATAAGCGGGAACCGGGGTGCCGGCCGAGGGCGGGGCGACGTGCAGGATCATATCGTCGTTCAGCGGCATCAGCACCTCGCAGGTGGTGGTGTGATATTCGGCCTGGGTGATGATCATTTCCTCGGGCTTCTTGACGAGAAGGGGCGAGAAGGCGACCGTGTGACCCTCGTAAGCCACGAGGCGATCGGGATAAAAACGGTGCAACGCTCCGCAAAGCGGATATCCGTCGGGATTTTCCATTTCATAATACTGACCGAAGGGGGCAAAGGCTTCCTTGGTCAAGGGTTCAAGCTTAATTTCTCTCATAGTTTTCCTCCTTTTCGCCCGTGGGGCGATCCTTTCTTTCATTATAAGGAATTAAAAGAAAAAAATCAAGCGCTTTTTAAAAAAGCGGAAAAATCCATAGAAAAATCCTTTTTTGCTATGGCTTTTTCAAAAGGGATATGCTACAATGAAGAAAAAAACAAGGAGATCCTCGTATGGTAACGCGTAAGGATATAACCGAAGCTCTTTATCGGCTTGGTATTAAAAACGGCGACATTCTTTTGTTTCACTCGTCCTTAAAAAGCCTTGGTGGGGTCGAGGGCGGTGCCGATGCCGTGATCGACGGCATGCTTGACGCGCTTTTGCCCGACGGCACGCTGGTTGCCCCCACTCTCGTCCAAAAGGATTTTGCTAACGCTTATAAAAACTGGGATATCAAAAAAACGCCCTCCGACGTCGGGTATCTGACCGAGGTTTTGCGCCTTCGCCCGAATGCCTACCGCTCGGATCAAGCGACCCACAGCGTCGCGGCGATCGGTAAGGGCGCCGAGGCCTTAACGGTTGGGCATACCGCGTACGGCCCGCGCCACCACGTTTACGGGCGCTACGCCTTCGGGGAAAGCTCTCCGTGGCAGAAGATGTACGACCGCGGCGCGAAGCTCCTTTTCTTGGGCGTTACCCCCCGTTGCGCGACCTTCCACCATTACGTAGAGGCCAAAATGATGCAGAGTCGGCTTGACGCCATTTCGGAGGGAGAGGAGAAGGCGGCGCTTTCTTCGCGCCTCGTTCCCTTTGAAAATATTGCCGAGTTTACCCGCCAGCATACCGAGCGGCGCCTGAATGGCACGCCGATGACTCTCCTTGCCCCGATGATCACGGGGGATAAGGTCCTCTTAATGCAGGAGATCTTTCGTGAGAGAGGGCTTGAAAAGAGCACGACGTGCGGCAACGCGACGCTTCTTCTTTACGATGTGCGTGAATTCGTCGACGCGATGGAGAGCTTGGCAAGCGAGGAGCCCGAGCGTTGGTTCCCGCCCGAGGAAGCGGCGTGGTTCCGCGATGCCGACGCCCTTTGTAAGAAATGATAGAGCTGACGCTTATTACCGTCGGTACGCTTAAGGAAGGATATCTTCGCGAGGCGGTTGCCGAATACGAAAAACGCTTATCGGGCCTTTGCCGATTGCAGACCGTATCCTTAAAGGAAGAAAAGATCCCCGATGAAGAAAACGCTTCGGCGGTAGCGGCCGCCCTTGAAAGAGAGGGGGAGAGGATCCTTTCCTCGATCCCCGAGGGGGCGTATACCGTCGCTATGTGCGTGGAGGGAAAAGCCATGGATTCGCCCTCTCTTGCCCGCCATCTTTCCGAGGGGGCGGGGCGAAACGGTAAGCTTTGCTTTATCATCGGCTCTTCACACGGGCTTTCCCCCGCCGTTAAAAAGCGGGCAGAGCTTCGCCTTTCTGTCAGCCCCCTGACCTTCCCGCATCAGCTGATGCGCGTGATGCTGGCAGAAATTCTTTATCGCAGCTTCTCGATCATGGCGGGGAAAAAATACCACAAATAAAAAAAGCCGAAATCGGCTTTTTTTATTTTTCTTTAACGCCCAAAAAGCTTGCTGACAAGGTAAAGATCGATAAAATCGATCGCAAAGACGAAAAGTATCGAAAGGCAAAGGATCGGGACCCAGCGCAAGCGCTGCTGGTTTTTCGTGATCCTTTGGCGCAATGCCTCGTATTCGGCGGCGTTTACGGTGGGGGGCGCTTCCTTCGGCAGGGGGGTGCTGAAATAGCCGCGGGTCAGTACGACGTAGGCGATCGCCAACGCCGAAAACAGCCCGACGTAGACCCAGCAGATGAAGATCGCGCCAAGCGACAGAAGCAAGCAGTAGACCGCCCACAAAAGAGCGGTAGACGCAAAGAAAAGAAAGAGGGGGGATGCGAGGACCTTTTTCATCTTCATTCCTTTATTCTCCGTGCTTCAAGATAATAGCGCTTATCACGCGCGTGTCCCATTGAGAAGGTCTTGCGGGGCAGGGCGCCGCCCGCCACGATCGCGGGGAAGAGGCCGTCCTTTTTCATACCCTCGAACAAAAAGCCGAGAGAAGAGGGCTTTTCGGCAAGCGCACGAAGCGAGCTTTCGTCGTGGATATAATCGATCTCGCAGTCGGGGTGGGCTTTGGCGTATTCGTCCAAAAAGAGCTGCAGGGTGCCGACCGGCTGGGGATGAAGCCCCCCGTTAACCGTCAGCGAAAGCTCCTTTTCCCCAAAGACGGCGGTAAAGCTTTGTTCTCCGAAGGGGCCCTTATTCTGTTCGGCAAAAAGGCGAAAATCGTTTAACATCGCCTCGGGGTCAACGCCGAAAGCCACGCGATAGATCGGCTCGAAATCAAGGGCACTGTCGTGCAGATTGACCACCTCGCAGAGCGCGTAGCGCGCGGGGTGAAGCCTTGCGGCCTCTTCGCCGATGCGCCCCTTCAGCTCTTCGTAGGTCGCCTTGGCGGTGGCTAAGGAATGGTTGCCGTCGCCTACCGCGAAAAGAAGCGGGTTTTCCCCGTCGCCGTACTTTTCCTTTTGAACTCTTTCGTCCGCTAACGCCGAAAGCGCAAGAAGGGTGTTTTCGATCCGCTTTTCGTCAAGAAGCCAGCCGGCGATATGCCCGCCGCCCAGCATCAGATCGAAATCGTACACCTTGGAAAAGCATTCCTTGCAAGCGGTCAGCGGCTCGATCACGCTCTTAGAAAGGTCATCGATAAGAAGCATGACGTGCGGAAGCTCGATCGGCGCGTCGCGGCGGATCTCCATGCGGGGCGGAATGCGGTCCAAAACCGTTCCCTCGGTCGCGCGGATCAAGGGCTTTTGTCCCTTTTCGTAGCTGTAGCAACCCAGGTCGATCATGCCGACGAGGCCGCGCCGTACCCGCCCGTCGGGGCAGGTGCGCTCCAGATACAGCAGCGAATCGGGATATTCGCAAAAGAAGTTGCTTTGCAGAAGGCGGCGCATCTCGGCGTTGATGGTAGGGACCTTTTTTGCCCGTTCGTTAAGATAACATTCGGGAAGCATCAGGCGAAGCGTGGAGGGCGCATCCTTTACCAAACGGTCGGCCTCTTCCCAGTAAGCGGGCTCGGCCGTAAACTGATCGCAGGCGATGGCGGCGTAGGCCGTGCCGTCTACCGAAGAAAAATCGGGCAGGAGAATGGGGGCGGGATAAAAACCGAAAGATTTCATATTTTTTCCTTTTTCTTTTTTTGTTTTTTTCGTATAGGGAATCAAGATGGGGATACAATAATCTACGGAAGAGGGATCCGATCGTTGGTACGGTTGGTTCGCCTTCCGTACTCATACTTTCGGAGGAATCCCGTTTTGGATCATACGCTTCCCCACGGCTTTTTGCTTGAATTGGCCGGGAACAAAGCGGCGATGCGGCATTTTTCGGCGCTGTTTGCCGAGGATCGCGAGCGTGTTGTTGCAAGGGCTCGCCTTTGTCGCACCAAATCGGATATGCGCCTTTTGGTCGATTCGCTTGACCGAAGTGTTGAAGCGCAGGAGTTCTACTGACGGCCTGTTGATATCACCGTCGGGAAAGCATGGGGCCGGTCTGCCTTTTGGCAGGCCGGTTTTTCTTTTTATCGGGTTCTTTGAAGCCTATTTAGGTTTTTCTTTAAGGAAAGGAGGAAGAGGTCGATCTCCTCCTTTTCGTTTTTGTGTGAAAGGCTGACGCGGATCGAGCAATCGGCCTCCTTCTCCGATACGCCAAAGGCAATCAGGGCCCCGCCCTTGTG